>JAYUFI010000796.1:0-3921 GCA_043738805.1 Planctomycetaceae bacterium
GAGCGACACGACCCCGTATTGCAACGAAAACTGGCAATGGTTGACTTCGGGGCAATGCGGCGTGGCGAGGAACTCATCGCCGTCGATGAAGAATTGCAACTGAGCATTCACGATAACGATCCGATCTTCGATCTGTCGCAAAACGCTCTGCCGTGGTACGGCTCGATGGTCGAACCTTTCGCCATCAATCAGACCGTAAGGCGAGTCACTTTGCTGGCTGCGGCTGCAATCCTGATTTTCGCTTTCATGTTTCTTCAGGTGTCGCTCCCAGAAGTGGCCTCATCTGCCTTCTCAGATGCACCGAATGAACGGCTCGATCCGCTGACTCAACGTGGCGAAGCGTCAGAGAGTTAACGCCGAAGGCATTGTTTTTCTGCAAGATTGTGGCGCGACGCTCCGCGTCGCGATTGACGACGCGGAGCGTCGTGCCACATTGGTTGCGGCTCCGCCGCGTCGATTGACCGTTACATCGGTGCCAGTGACCGCGCGGAGTTCCGTGCCAAGACGATCCGCGATGCCGAAGGCGTTGAGGTCAATCTCTCCATCACCGACTGCCGCAATCCGAAAGACAACAAGTTCTTGGAATTGGCAGTGTCCGGATCAGCCACCCATCTCGTCACTGGCGACGCGGACCTGCTCGCGTTGAGCCCCTTTCACGGCATCACCATCGTCAGCCCCAATGATTTTGTCCGACTCACTGCGGTTGGGTGATGAACTGTTCAAAACAAACCATGTCACCTCCCGCCCGATCGGCGTGAAGATGGGACCGGACGGAGCGGTTTTCTGGCCTGCGACAACATTGGAAGAATTCGTTCGAGCGTGATCCCGTGAGGCTGTCAGTCTGTGGTTGCATCAAGATCAAAAAACATTGCCGACTGGTACAACCCGATCATCCAACATGGCGAAGTCGATTGCCGTGAGCGAAGGTCGTTGCCGTGTTCATCCCACGGCCCCGCCGACGCTGAACGCCGCATCGCGTCGAGAATCGTGACGCGATGCGGCGGTGATTGTGCGGAGCGGCGTTGTGAGCTTGGTTCCACGGCGACTACACGAGGATCTTGATCTGGCCCGGGAAAGCAATGGCGGGAATCATGTCGAGCACGTCGTAGAACAAGAATTCCAATCCGGCATCATCGCTGAGCAATGAATCGTAGAAGCCATCCGAGACGGTCGTGGGATCGAGGATCGGCGCGCCGTGTGTTCCTGATCCTTGGCTGAGATTTCGCACGCGATCCGTGTAGAGCGGAGTCGCCGTCCATTCGGAGCGAATGCCGTTCAGCGCGGTGGGGGAGTTGTCGTAAATCGTGGCACCTGCGATCAGCAGGTCATCGTCCGCGCCGCCGGTCAGGCTGTCGTGTCCGTCGCCTCCGATGAGCACATCACGTCCGCCATTGCCGACGAGTGTGTCGTTGCCTTCGCCTCCCAGCAGAATGTCGTTGCCTGAGAAGCCTACGGAGCCGGTCAGACTATCGTCGCCCGCTCCGCCGTTCAGAATGCTGCTGTAGGCTGCTGTCACACTGGAGGCCAGCGTGATGGTGTCGTTGGTATCGTTGCCCATGACAACGATACCAACAATGAGTGGAGCGATCGCGAATCTTTGGGTTCCACCACTGGCGAACGTGACGTTGAGCGTCGTGGTCAGCGAGACGGTAATCGTGTCATTGAACTGCGAGCCGACGACGATCAATTGTCGATTGGCACCGTTGAGGGGATCGCGGACCAGATACGAGCCTTTCTGTTGGACTTCGAAGGCTCCGATGTCGGCACGACCGGCGGCGCGGACGTAACCCAAACCACGCTGATCGAACGACGGTGGCGGTGAGCCAGCAAAGATTCCGAGATTAGCACCGCGGTTGATGGCCGGGCTGCCGGGGAGCAGAGCGTGAGTGAGTGTCGGCCCACCGTTCTCGGCGAGTGGTCCCAGGAGAGGGTCGATGCCATAGCGATTCGAGCCAGCCACGGTCTCTTTGAAGGTCGCCCCCGACCGGTGCTCGATCAGGCTGTACGACGCCAGAAACCGACCGGACAGTTCAGGGCCACCGCCGTTGATCACGGCATTGTTGGCGACGATGGTGCTCTGCAGGCTGGCGGTGGCGAGGAGTCCGTTAAAGATTCCGCCGCCGTCGCCGGTGACCGAGTTCTCGCAGATCGTACTACTGCTGACGGCCAGCAATCCGGAGTTGGCGATGCCGCCGCCGCTGCTGCCACCGCCGTAGCTATCGGCCATGTTCCCGGAGATCGTGCTGTTGCCGATCGTCAAAGTGCCAGAAGAATTGTCGATGGCCCCGCCATTCAAGGACACCGTGTTCCCGGCCAGCGTGCTGTTCGTGATGGACATCAGAATGCCCGAGTTTTCGATCGCTCCGCCGCTGTTGCCCGCCATGTTTCCGGAGAACATGCTGTTGTTGATCCGTGCCGCGCCGGCGCTGTGGACGCCATCGGCGTCGGCCGAGTTTCCGGTGATCGTGCTGCTTTCGATCGCCAATGAACCGCTGCTGGCGATGCCGCCGCCGATACCGCTGCCACCGCCAGCCGTGTTTTCCGAGATCGTGCTGTAGTTGACCGTCAACACGCCGCTGTTCGAGATGGCACCACCCGCTGTGTCGGACGTGTTGCCGGAGATCATGTAGTTGTTGATCGTCAACGTGCCGTTGTTGAGGATGGCACCGCCGGAAGTCGCGGGGAGACTGGTTCCATCGACCAGCGTCAAACCAGGAATCGCCACGTCGTTCGTCGCAACCACGTTGAAGATCCGCGAGGCGTTGTTGCCGCTGATCGTGAGCGAGCTGGCACCCAGTCCGTCAATTCTCAGTGGATCGGCGGCAGTTGAGCCGTTCGGCAACTCGCCGAGCACCAGCGTGATGGTCTGACCCACAAGGGTACTCGAAAACTGGATGATATCCCCAGTCGCTCCATTCGTGCTGGCCGTGAGGAGAGCGGATCGCAACGTCCCGGCAGCAAAGCTATCCACAGCGCTGAGCACCGTGGTGATGACCACCGGGACAATCCGCTCCTCCAGTTGTTCGAGCCGCCATGAGATTCCGTTCCGGCGACTTCGCCGATTCGTGGCCAAGCCGCGCGACAACTTGCGAGCGACCGTCTGTTGAACTCTACGAAACCAGGGGGTAATCAACATGATGCGAGACCTTTCTGAAACGGGTGAGTCGAACGACGAACAGGGCAACGACACTCATGCGTATTCCACGCGCAATTCCGTCAGAAATTCTGAAAGTTTTTCCAGAAGTTCCCGAAGAAAGCCGGTCAGGGGTCACGCACTCAATAACCCGAAGCGTGAGCGAGGGTGGACGCTTCAAGACGCTAGGAATTCGCAGTCCAGTGAATCGCTCACCTCGTCAGTTTTGAAGTTGCGCGATTGCCGTTTCGTCCCGAAGGGGCAGCCATAAACCAGCCCAGCGGCAAGCGACCAACGGGAGCGTCGCCCTGGGTTTGTTGGCAGCAATTCCGTCAGCCCTGAAAGGGCGAAACTCCCTTGATCGGTTGGCAAGTGTCGCCCTTTCAGGACTTCAGTCTCTCAGAAGAATCCGTACCCAGGGCGTTGCCGCTGGGCTGGCATATGGCTGCCCCTTCGGGGCGGAAGCGCAGAAAAGCGCAACTTCAAAACTGACGCTTCGGGTGAGTGAAGCCCAGGCACCCTGACGCCGAAAGCCGCGTCAGGACCAATCCGCCATCACCCCGCAGTGGCGATCACTGCGTCGCACGGTACGGGGAAAATCAGCGGACAATGTTTTCAACGCTCGCCAGAGCGTGGGTGTCTTGAATCGACGGCCCACGCTCTGGCGAGCTTGTTGAATTTCACCCCACTGGGCGTGCCCCAGTGGCTCGCGGGATTCTGCACGACTTCGTTTCCCGTTGAATTCGAGTAGTGCAAAATCCCGCGAGCCACCCCGACAAGCGGGGTGG
>JAYUFI010000797.1:0-1441 GCA_043738805.1 Planctomycetaceae bacterium
GCAAGATCCCATTCAATCTTCTGAGCCGTATCATTCCGCGGCGGCATCGCCTCGCGCAACAGAGCGTGCGTTGAAGCGTCTCGCAGGCGAATGAAATTCTTCGGATTGAACGGCGTACCGGGTACTCCGTTGTGCCCCGCGCACCAGAACGACAGTTGCGCGGGCAACTCAAACGGCTCGCTGCGATACAGCCCGGTCAGTTGCTCCCCCTTCACCAAGCTGTCGAAGAAGAGCGACCCCTTGTCGCCATCTTGCGAAACCCTCGCCCGCAGCTCCCACGGATTGTCCGGCTTCGGCTTCCCCGGCACGACCTCGTTCGCCCACGACAAGCTCACGCCGCGAGAGGACTCAAGTAGCTTTCTCGCGAGCTCGTTCGCCCAATCGAGCAGAGCATCGTCCGTCTTATCGCCGCGCTGTACCGCCGCTCGCCGCAGAGTCGAAAGCAGCTCTAATTGGCGAGTCGAATCGGTAGCGAACGATGTTCTCGCCATTCCAACCAACGCTTTGACACCCTCTGCGGGAGCATACCGTGCCGCGTGTTGAATCATCGGCAACAACAACTCCGGTGACGGTTCATGCAGCGACAAATAGGTCATCAAATACGAAGCGGCGCGAGTATCGCCGATCGCCAATGCGAGTTCCGCAATCCATTGCCGCGCGTCGAGCGAGATTGACGTGATCTTCTTTGTGATTGCCTCAAGTGAGTCCGTGTTGGTGAAGTGATTACGCAAAGCCATTCGCAGGACGTGACCAAGATGATGATCGTCCTTGGGGAAGTTCCGAAACGCTGACATCAACCGAACCCAAGCACGGGGATCAGGGTCGAAATTCTCCACAGGATCAATTCGATCGGCGGAATGACGACTAATGGCATCAGCAGCCGCTCGAACGACGAACGGCTCTTCCGCGTAACCGAGTCCTGCACGCAAATACGTCCGCTGCGATTCGTCCCAAGTGGTTGTCTCGGCAATGGACTTCATCAAATGGACCAGCAATTCAGGTGATTGATCGCGAAAGTCGCGACTCGAAACGATTGGAAGTTTAGGAGCATCTGTGCTCAGCCTTGAAAGCACCCACAAGCAATGACTGCGGCCATGTCCCGTCTTCGGATCGTCCAGCATCTTTCCACACGCGGAGATCATGTTGGACCGATCAAGCTCACTGATGGAATCGCAGAGACGCTGCGTCGCCAGCAGCCGCACAGTCAGATTCGGATGATCGAGCAACTCAACCACTTTCTCTGGCGTCTGCGTGCGCAAGTCCGGCATCTTGAACGGCGGCGTGGCCTTGTGGACCACTTTCCAAATGCGGCCTCGGTGGCGGTCGCGGCCGGGGTGTTTGAGATCGACTTCGTAGTGGCCGATGATCTTGTTGTAGAAGTCGAGGATGTAGAGCGCTCCGTCGGGGCCGCATTGCAGATCGACCGGGCGGAACCACGGGT
>JAYUFI010000798.1:0-1439 GCA_043738805.1 Planctomycetaceae bacterium
TCGCTTCCTCCCCGCTCGGTCAGTGTTCCAGCACTGGCCGGGCTTTCTTCGGAGTTGCTGAGATGGATCGTACAACGACACGCTCACGCCGCAAAGCGGAGAACGGAGTCACGCCACGAGCAGATCAATATGAGGCGGACTTGCTGGGCTTGGTCCTGACGCATCCGCAAGTTTTCGAGACGCTCAGCCTGACCGTGGACGACTTCTTTGAATACCGCCACAAGCTGATAGTTGCGGCTGCGATCGCACTGCATTCGCAGGACGCGCCGGTCTACCTGACGACGCTGGCTGATGAACTTTCCAAGCGTGGCGAGTTGGAACAAGTCGGCGGGTTTCATGGGCTCGACCAATTGATGGCGAACGCTCCGCCGAACCCGATGAACGCGGACTACCTCGCCAAGCAAGTGCGCTCCGCGGCTGATCGACGTCGGCTCGTTGAACAGATCGAAACATTCCGCGAACGCTTGAACGGAACAGACAGCCTCGACCAACTACCAGCGGAGTTCACGCCGTTGCTGCAAGCGTGCGGGCATCGTTCCGAACGGCTGCGACCGGTATCGGCGGGGCAGTTGCTCGCCGATCATTCTGCGATGCGACCGGCGGTCATCGAAGGACTATTGAGAGTTGGCGAAACGGCAAACCTGATTGCCGCGCCGAAGATGGGAAAGAGTTGGTTGACGCTCGATTTGGTGCTGAGCGTGGCCACGGGCCGAAAGTGGCTCGGCACGTTCGACGTCAATGCGGGGCCGGTATTACTGATCGACAACGAACTTCATCCTGAGACGCTGGCGAAACGCCTACGGTTAGTCTCGGAACTTCGCGGCATTCGCTTGGCTGACATCGCCGACAAGATTGAAGTCATCACGCTCCGTGGTCGCTTGCGTGACCTTTTGGCGTTGGAGTCTGACTTGCGAAGCATCACGCCAGGAACGTTCAAGCTGATCGTTCTGGATGCGTTCTATCGCTTCCTGCCGGAAGGGACGGATGAGAACGACAACAGCGGTATGGCTCGACTCTACAACTGCGTTGATCGAATGGCCGAACGACTCGGCTGCGCGGTTGTGTTGATCCATCATGCTTCGAAAGGAAATCAATCGGGGCGCGGAGTGACCGACGTTGGAAGTGGAGCCGGAGCACAATCGCGGGCGGTCGATGCTCACATTGTCCTTCGACCGCACGAAGACGACGGCGCGGTTGTGCTCGATGCCGCCGTTCGCTCGTGGGCACCCATCGCACCGGTCGGGCTGCGCTGGGACTTTCCCATCTTCAATGTCGATCCAACCTTGGACATCACACAACTCCGCCGAGAAGGCGGGCGACGTAACAAGACTGATCCGAACAAACCGAGTTCGACCGCGCCGAACTCAAAAGAGTTCGCGACCAAGTTTCTGACCAATAATCCGACTCCCAAGAGCAGCATCATCGACCAAGTTCGCAAC
>JAYUFI010000799.1:0-3904 GCA_043738805.1 Planctomycetaceae bacterium
CGCGATTGACTACGCTCTGGCGGGAGCCGGTCACGTTCATGCGGTCGATATGAACCCGAAGCAGAACGCGCTGCTCGACCTCAAGCTGGTCGGGGCGAAACACCTCGACTACGCCACGTTTTGGAAGCTGTTCGGCCAAGGCTGCCTGCCCGAATGGAAGGATGTTTACCCGCAAGCCCTGCGTCCGTATCTCAGCGGCGACTCGCGCGCGTTCTGGGATCACAAAGGAGCCAAGCTGTTCCGCAAGGGGCGTCGCAAATCGTTCTACTTCCGGACGACGAGTGGCACGTTTGCGTGGTTCGTCAACATCTACATCAACCGCATCGCGAAGATGCGCGACGCCGTGAACGCGCTGTTGGCGGCGGACAGCGTTGAACAGCAGAAGAGTCTGTTCGAGCAGTACGACCTCGCGAAGAAGCTGTGGCGGCCGATGATCAAGTTTGCGATGCGTCGCGACGTGACGCTGTCGCTGCTCGGTGTGCCTCGCGCTCAGAGGCGGCAGATTGACGAGGGCTATCCCGGCGGCATTCTGCAATTTGTGGTCGATCGCGTCGAGGCGGTCTTCACCAAGATCCCGCTGAAGGACAACTACGCCTGGCGAGTCTACATGACCGGCGAGTACTCGCCCGAAGCGTGTCCCGAGTATCTCAAGCCCGACAACTTCGAGCGACTGAAGAGCGGCGTCGCCGATCACGTCACCTCGCACACAAACACGGTCGAGGGGTTTGTCCGTTCGTCGCCCGAGCCAATCACGCGCTACGTGCTGCTCGACCACATGGACTGGCTGTCGAAAGACCCGGCGAAAAAGATCCTGACCGCCGAATGGCAGGCGACCATCGATAAGGCCGCTCCCAACGCCCGCGTCCTCTGGCGCAGCGCTGGTCTCGACGGGACGTTCATCGATCCGATCGAGGTCACGGTACACGGTCAGAAGAAAAAACTCGGCGACATCTTGCACTACAACGATTCGCTGGCCACCGAACTCCACGCCAAAGATCGCGTCCACACCTACGGCAGCTTCTGCATCGCCGACATCCGGAAATGAAATGACTGAATCACTGCCATTTCTCCGCCGCGTCTCGATCCGCAACTACAAGAGCATCGCCGAGTGCGATGTTGAGCTTGGAAAGTTTACGGTCATCGTCGGTCGCAACGGCTCGGGAAAGAGTAACTTCCTCGACGCGATTCGATTTGTCGCCGATGGTTTGAGGACATCACTCGACCATGCGATGAAGGCTCGCGGCGGAATCGAAGACGTTCGTCGGCGGAGCACGGGCCACCCGCATAATTTTTGGATTCGACTGTCTTTCGGTCTCACCGACGATCGCGAGTGCGAATACGAATTTGAGATCGCCGCCCAAAAGCGAGGCGGGTTTCGCGTTCGCGACGAGAGATTGGTTGTTCGGCTTCCGTCCGGTAGAGAATTCGGATTTCACGTCTCGGACGGCAACTTGATTGAGGCTGGAACGACTCAATCAGGAAGCGAAGAGACCTTGTTTACCGGGGTGGAACTGCGACGTCATATGGAACATCTGCCGAAGCCGGCGATCGACAGGTTGTATCTGGTGAGTGTCGCTGGTCTCAGCGAATTCCGTGACGCGTACGATGCCTTGCTGGCGATGGGTTTTTACAACTTGAGCCCCGAGCAGATCAAGGAGTTTCAAAGTCCCGATGCGGGGGTGTTACTGCGACGAGATGGGAGCAATCTTGCGAGCGTGATTGGTCGCTTGACAGAGGAACGTCCAGAGTTGAAGACCCGCATCCGAGAGTATCTCCAGCAGATTGTTCCGGACATGATTGACTTTGAACGTCAACCACTAGCGAATCGCGAAACCATCGTTTTCCGCCAGGCTGTCAAGGGGTCAGAGTATCCGTGGCGATTCTATGCGGCCAGCATGTCGGACGGCACTCTTCGAGTTCTTGCGGTGCTGGTTGCCGTGATGCAGTTGGCAAGTGGTGGTACGCCGGTACTCTTGGCAGGGATCGAGGAACCGGAGACGGCTCTTCATCCTGCGGCGACTGGCGCACTACTTGACGCATTGCGAGAAGCCGCCAGCCATACCCAAGTCATCGTGACATCACACAGCCCCGAGTTGATTGATGACTTTGACTCAGAAACCGACACTTTGATCGTTGCTCAGATGACTCAAGGGACTACGGAAATCGGTCCGGTCGATGCCGCGAGTGCAAAAGTCATGAGAGAACATCTCTTCACTGCGGGTGAGTTGCTGAAGATGGACCAATTGCAGCCCCAGCCTCCACCAAACAAGATTCGTCAACCCTTATTGACTGGTTTCGAAGCTGATGTTGGTGGCCATGTGGGACAGACGCCATGAGCCGCCTGCGGATCGTGCCAATCGTTGAGGGGCATGGCGAAGTCGCTGCGATGAGAATCTTGCTTCAACGACTCTGGACGGAGTTGTTGGGTGGTGAGTTCATTGATGTCTTGATGCCGATTCGCAAGAAGCGTGATCGGTTAGTCAAAGTAGACGATGACGAGTTATGCCGTGCGGTGCAGTTAGCCGCCAACAAGTTGACTCTGGCAACCGGCGAACCGATGCCCGGGATGATTTTGGTCATGATTGATGCCGAAAACGACTTGGCTTGCCAGCTCGGACCGGCCCTCTTGGAGCGTGCGCGTCGGTGCCGTTCGGATAAAGATGTGACATGTGTCATCGCAAATCATTGCTACGAGACATGGTTCGTTGCCGCAGCATCATCGCTCTCCAAGTATCTCGATCTCACGAACGATGCTGCGTTGCCAGAAAGTCCGGAACTCACTGGACAGCGCAAGGGTTGGATCGCTGAACGAATTCTTGGTCCAAAATACAGCGAGACCGTCGATATGCCCCGACTGACGGCAGAGATGGATCTGGCGCAATGTCGTCTGCGATCTCCGTCGTTCGACAAATTGTGCCGCGAGCTTGAAGCTCGACTCACGAGAACTCAGACTTGTTCCGACTGACCACGGTCTTCGCGCCGCAGCCGTGGTCGCTTTTGATGCAGAGGTTTTGACGTGTTAGACATGAAGCTCGCTCTTGGGTTTGAGGGCGATGACGATGCGGCGGTGAGGGATCACGAGCGGACGGAGTTGCTGCGGTACATCAATCTGAAACTGGCGGCCAATGGCTTGCCGGTCGCTCACGCGGCGGGCGGGACCGAGCTGGTGAAGCTCGCGGCCGGATTGATCACGAACTTTCGTGAGAAGACTCGGCTCCTCTACGACCACCGCTGTCCGGTCGATCAGCGAATTGAGTCGTTTCTCAACGAGCACTTCGCCGACGTGCTGACGGGCGAGACGTTGCGAGTCCCCGGCCGGGCCTTGGTTCTCGATCGGCATGGCCTGTCTCGCGAGTTGTCGCTGCCGGCCGATGGAGATGAGTTTGAGAGCGACCTCGTTCACTCGTACCGCGTCCGCAACGGAGTGCTGCACAACCCGAGGTCGGACCGGCGGACAACCGTCGGCACGTTCCACGTCGCCGAGGGCGGCCTCTCCATCCCCGGAGACAAGCGAACCGTTCCCAAGCGAACGTATGTCGAGTTGTTCCGACATGCGATGAATCCGCCACTCGACCTGTTGCAGTTTCCGTTCACGTCTCAACAGCAGGAGCAGGCGAACTATTGGGTCTCGGTCCTGTTGCGGCCCATCGTCTGTCCCGAAGTCCCCGGCTACTGTTTGCAGAAGACGATGGAAGTCCGCTTCTTCGCGCCGGGGGCGTTGGTCAGCAATCTCGATTTCGTCGAGTCGATCTTCGGCAACGCGGGCGATCCGTTCGTACCGATCAACGACTCGGCACTCGATGTCGAGCACTGGTCGGGTCACACCGGCTGCGTGATCCTCGCGCCACACCTTACCCAACTGACGAAGCGTGAAGTCGGCCTGCCTCACATCAGCCAGGCGACC
>JAYUFI010000800.1:0-10322 GCA_043738805.1 Planctomycetaceae bacterium
CTGTGCGACTTCATGCGAGAGTTGAAGAAGGCATCGTCCGTTTGGGTTCACGAAGAAATCGGCGACAAGACGTTTGGATGGCAGGACGGTTACGCCGCCTTCACGGTTGGCGCACCGTCTCGTGAATCTGTGAAGCGATACATCGCCAAGCAGGCCGAGCATCATCGGGTCAAAACGTTTCGCGAAGAGTTGATCGAGTTGTTGCACAGAGCGGGGATTGAATTCGATGAACGGTATCTTGATTGAATCCATTGCTGGCACCCCTGCCGGGGTGCAGCGTTTCGTGAGGTCGCTTTCCGGGGGTGTCGCTGCGCTCAACCCCCGGCTAATGGCTGACAAGCCTCCGGCTTGCAAACTGCAAGCGGCGTATCGCTGTTTGCTGTTCGTCGTGAGTGCTCTTTTCACTTCGCACGCCTCCGCTCAGCTTGTTCCGGAGATCGGTTTCATGAATCCGTCGGGCGGCCAGGCGGGCACGACGGTTGATGTGATCCTGGGGGGCTACGATTGGACGCCGGATATGCAGCTCCTTGTGCATGACTCGCGGATCAAGTTGGAGTTACTCGGACCGCCGTCGCCGGTGTTGGTTCCGGAGCCGCCGTATTGGTTCGGGGCGAAAGGGCGTGGGCCGGCGTGGCCGTGTGCTCGCGAGTTTCCCGCGCGATTGACGATTCCGGCGGATGTCCCTCCGGGGTTGATTCGTTGGCAAGCGGCGAACGCGAACGGAGCCTCGCCGGTGGGGCTACTGCAGGTCGGCAGTGTTCCGGAGGTTGTCGAAGATGCGAAGCGAAAGACCGCTCAAGTGTTGCCGACGTTGCCCGTGACTGTGTCGGGGCAGATTCGTCGTATTGAGGAGATCGACCGTTATCAATTCAGCACGCCAAAGACCGGACCGGTGACAATTGACTTGTTCGCTCGGCGGTTGAATTCGCCTCTGCACGGGATGTTGAAAGTCCGCGATGCGAGTGGCCGAATGGTGCTCGATGCGGCCGACACGGAAGGACGTGACCTCACGGTGACGCTGCACGCTCAGGCCGACATGAAATACGAGTTGAGTCTGCATGACCTCGATTTCGCGGGGGATCGGTCTTACGTCTATCGCTTGCAGATCAGTCCCGGCCCGCAAGTGCTCGCCGCGTATCCGGCGGCGGGTCGACGCGGTGAGACGCGGCCGGTCGAGTTCGTTGGGATCGGCTTGTCGACCGGAAGCGACAAACTGGAATCGGTGACTCGCGACGTGACGTTTCCCGCCGCGCCTGAGGCGAAAACATTCGCGTACTCCGTCGAGACTCCGTGGGGCACGGCGCGGCCGTTGACGATGCCTGTTTCCGACGTTGTGGAACAACTCAAGCCGGCGGCTGGCGATTCGGTTGTGAATGCTCCGGGAGCGGTGACCGGTTCGATTGCAGCACGCTTCGGTTCCGATCAGCACACAGTCACGCTGAAGAAGGGAGAGACGTGGGAGATCAGCGCACAAGCCCGTTCGCTGGGCTCGCCGCTGGATTTGGAACTCAGCCTGCTTGGGCCGGACGGCAAGCAAGTCGCAACGAATGACGATGCGGTTGGAACCACAGATCCGGAATTGACATTTGCGGCACCGGAAGACGGCACGTATCGACTTATCGTCACCGATCGTTCTGGAAGCAGCGGCTCTCGTGCTGCGAACTATCGGCTGAGCATCAAGTCACCGAAGGAAGATTTCGATGTGACAGTGCCGGTTCAAATGAGTGTCCCGCTCGGTGGCCCTGTGAAACTCGCGTTGAAGGCGACTCGCACTGGAGGCTTCAAGGGGCCGATTCCGGTCAAGCTTTCTGTGCTGCCTGAAGGTGTCACCGCTCCGGCGGATCTCGTCATCGCCGAAGGAAAGAATGATCTTGCGATCGACCTCACTTGCTCGGCGGATGCTCCGACGAACGCGGTGTTGTGTGCGATCACGGCAACTCCACAGATCGGCGGCCAAATGGTGACACGATCGATCGGGACAGTCCTTCTCGCGACGACGATGAAGCCGCGGATCAAGCTGATGCCGGAAGGGCTCGACGATGTCAGCAAAGTCCATCGCGGGAGCACGCATCTTTTCCCGATGCAAATCGAACGGCTCGAAGGCTTCGCAGGTGAGGTAACGCTGGAGATGACGGCGAAGCAGCAACGGCATCGACAGGGACTTTCCAGCGATGAGCTCCTCGTCCCCGCCGATGCGAAGCGCGTCGAGTATCCGATCTTCTGCCCCGAATGGATGGAGACCACGAAGACCAGCCGCATGATTCTCAACGGCTCGGTCAAGCTGGCTGACCCCAAAGGGAAAGTTCGCACGCTGCTGCAACGCCAGGAACTCCGGTTCGGCATCCTTCCGGACGGAGCGATGATGAAGCTCAGTCACACAGCCGGTGAAATGTCAGCAGCAGTCGGTAGTGAAATCCGCATTCCACTCGCGCTGTCGCTGACGTCGGAGTTGAAGGAACCGATCCGGCTCACGCTGATGCCTGATGAATCACAAACCGGTTTGATTTCCGGTGACCCGATCGTGCTGGATAACGACCGCAGCAAAGCGACATTCGTCGTGAAACTGGCCAACGATCCGAAGCTGATCGGCGAGCAGGCGATTCAAATACGCGCAACCGCGACGAAAGGTGGGCGCTGGCCGGTGGTGTCCGAGACGTCGGTGTTGGTCATCGTGAAGTGAAGCATGGTGTGATCGCGATTGGATGTGAGGCATCGGGCGCGAGACCGATGGGAATTATGGGAGTAATGGGAATCATGGCGCTTTGATTGATCGCCGGTCCCATGATTCGCATTCGTCCCATGATTCCCATGAATTCGCCCAACACGACAACACGCGGTGATCGCCGAAGCACGCCTCGTCCGCGATACGCCGCTACCGTTTCGCCCGCGCCGACGCGGTCTTCGCAGCAATGCGTGAAAGAACTTGCTGAGCTCGCCTTTCGCCGTCTTGCCCGGCGCTGGAGTGCGTTGCTCGCATGTTGTTGACGAGCGTTTGCAGCGTTTTGCGGTGAGCCTCAAACTCTTGGCGGACTTGCTCCAGTCCGGGATGTGGCTGACGCGGCACGATGACTTGTTGGTAAATCTGCACGAACCATTTCTTCTTACCAACGTAAACGGTGTCGCCAACGTCGCACTCTTTGATGAATCGAGACAGTTTTCCGGCCGCCTCTCTCAACCAACGTCGAGCGTCTTTCCAGTCATCTTGGTCTTGTCGTGCAGCGTGAAGAGTTTCTTCCGGCGTAAGATCGCGATTCAGCGAGTTGAGTTTGCCAGCCATCGCCGAAAGCTGCTTACGCATCGAGTCCAATTCTTTTTCCAATTGCAGGCACGCATTCCAGTCGGTGCCGATGCGTTCGTAAAGTTCTGCGGAACTCCCCGAAGCGGCTTGTGTCGACATGACTGCTGGCTGCCCCCGCATCGCTCCCGGAACGCCAAACCCCGGCATGAGGTTGGCAACCGGTGGCGGCATCGCAATGGGCGGTTGAATGTAGACGACGATGCTCCGATCGACGCCCGGCGCGGGTGGTGGAATCGGCTGATCCAGAAGCGGCGACGTTCCACCTTGAGCGTCATGGCCGATGCCGTAGATCGCCCACATCGCGACGCAACTGGCATCAAGCCCTGCCGACCTCAGAAGATTTCGCAACGTCAGCGAACTCGACGTCGCGGATGCCCGAAATGTTTCATCTGGAACGGAAAGGATCAATCCCTGCGGCACGTGAGTTGGTTTGAACCATGCCCACACGAAGCATTGCGGCGCATCCGCCAGCGGAAAGCATTCCCAGGTGCTCGACGGGTAGCGTGCTGCAAATTGAGTTCGCGGGTCGCTGAAGTTAACGTCCGACATGCTACTGTTTCTCCTCGAATCGGCGGCCATCGTACTCTTCAGGACTTCGTACATGCGACTCCAGACGCTCCTCGTATCGACGATCGCTTTACTGTTCTGCGTGGGGTCGTCTTCGTTGAACGCGGCGGATCAACAACCGCCAAACGTTGTGCTGATCATTTCCGACGACCAAGCGTGGACCGATTACGGATTCATGGGGCATCCGCACCTTCAGACGCCGAGGCTCGATCGACTGGCACGCGAGAGTTTGATGTTTCGACGCGGATACGTGCCGTCGTCACTGTGTTGCCCCAGCTTGGCGAGCCTCATCACCGGCAAGTATCCGCATCAGCACAAGATCACGAGTAACGATCCGCCGGGAGGCTCGAAGGACAAAGAGAAGTTCGCGGCCGGTCGTGAAGCCATGAGCCGCTTGATGGACGCACAACCAACGTTGCCGAGACTGCTGACGCAAGCGGGTTATCTCACGCTGCAAACCGGCAAGTGGTGGCAAGGAGATTTCACACGAGGCGGCTTCACGCACGGCATGACCAAAGGGGAGCGACACGGCGATGCGGGACTCGACATCGGCCGTAAGACGATGCAGCCGATTTACGATTTCATCGCCGAAAGCAAGCAACGGGAAAGGCCGTTCTTCGTGTGGTACGCACCGATGCTACCGCACACGCCGCACAATCCTCCGGATCGCTTGTTCGAGAAGTACAAGTCGCTGACCACCTCGCCACACGTCGCGCGTTATTGGGCGATGTGCGAATTTTTCGACGAGACTTGCGGGCAACTGCTCGATCATCTGGAAGAACAGAAGTTGGCCGACAACACGATTGTGATTTACGTCACCGACAACGGCTGGATTCAAGACCCGAACAAGCCGCAGTACGGGCCGAAGTCGAAACAATCGCAATACGATGGCGGCCTCCGCACGCCAATTCTGATCCGCTGGCCCGGTCGAGCGACGCCGCAAGTGATCGACACGCCGATCAGTTCGCTCGACATCCTGCCCACAGTACTCGATGCGGTTGGTGCTGTTCGGACAACAGAATTACGCGGTATCAATCTGCTCGATGCGGCAGCAGTGAAAAAACGCGACACTCTTTTCGGAGAGTGCTTCACGCACGATGCTCAAGACCTCGAACAGCCGTCTGCGAGTCTGCGTTGGCGATGGATCGTGCGTGGCGGCTGGAAGCTCATCGTTCCCGCTCGGCAGAATGAACCAAGCGGAGAGATTGAGTTGTACGATCTGAAGTCTGACCCACACGAATCGAAAAACTTAGCGAGCAGCGAATCGGCGAAGATCGGTTTGCTCCAAAAAGATATCGATGCCTGGTGGAATGGCCGACCTGCGAATCGTCCCTGATTGCGGGTCCGTTAATTGAGCCTGAAGCGCCAGCGAAGGAGTTGTCGCGATATCCCTTCGCTGGCGCTTCAGGCTTCAATGACACACGCTGTCACGAAATTCCCGCGACACAGGAATAATCCAGGTTAGCGTTCTGTACAACCTCTCAGGTACAGAGCGGTGACCTCACATCGGCCAGACTTGCTGACGTCAGTCCACAAACAAGAATTCGTTGCTGTTGAGCAACACTCGACAGGCGTTGGCGAGGCCATGCTGGCGAGCGTATTCGGTCAATGCCGCTCGTTCGCGATCGGTGGGCGAGCGGAGCAGTGTGACACGGAACGCAGCATCCATTTGTTGACTCAAATCGCCACTCGCCGAAGATGCTCGCGTGGCGAGATGCTCGGACTGTCGGACAGTGAATCTATTGTTGAGCATCGACAGGGCTTGTAGCGCGGTCAGCGAGGCGTTGCGTACAGGCGTGAGTTGCGATGAATCGGCACAGTCGAGAGAGTCCATCAGCGGATCGGGAAGTGTCCGAAAGATGAACCGATAAACGCTGCGGCGAAAGTTTTCCGGACGATCCGGATCGAAGTTTGTGTAATCGACGTTCGGTGTGACGTGAATGCCCGGCGTTTGAATGAACTGTTTCACCGATGGCCCGCCCATCGTGCGATCCAGCATTCCGGTCATCGAGACGACCGTATCGCGAATCGATTCGGCATCGAGCCGTGTTCGATTCATGCGCCAGAGAAAACGGTTGTCGCCGTCGATCGCAGCCCAGCGTGCATCGTGAGCCGATGACTGACGGTACGTCGCGCTGGTGACGATGAGTCGGTGAAGTTGTTTGAGTGGCGATCGCTCATCTTCGCCGCGCAGCTCGCAGGCCAACCAATCCAGCAACTCCGGATGCGTCGGCCGCGCGCCCATCTGACCGAGGTCGTTGGGCGTGTCGCACAGGCCGCGACCAAAGTGATGATGCCAAATTCGATTCGCGATGCTGCGCCATGTGAGCACATTCTGTTTGTCACTGAGCCAACGGGCGAGAGCCGCTCGGCGCGAGCCTTCATCTTGAGCGTTCGGCAATTCAAAACGAGCAGGCAAACCGGGGACGCACGCGAGCGAACCGGCAACCGCTTCCGCTCCGGGCTGCTTGACGTTGCCGCGTTCGAGCAAGTGAATTGGCAATGGTGCTCGTTTTGATGCCGCGTAGATCATGGGCAGTGCGGGCAGCGCGATCAATTCGCGCTCGACTTGTCTCGTACGCACGAACCGCGCGAGTTCGGCGCGCTGCAAGTCGCTCCGCTCAGCGACAGGCTTCGTCAGGATGGCCGCGATCTCTGAGGGTAGCAACTCCGATTCGAGCGCCAGTGACTCGGTCGCGGTCGTGACGGAAATCCTCGGTCGGCCAATCAAGTGTCCGCCGCCGTGAAGTTGTTCGAGCATCACCGTCAGCACCGTGCCGCCAACAAAATTGATTGGCTGAGCGAACTCGACGACCGCTCGATGATCTTCGCCGACCTTCGGATAGATACCCCACGCGGTTCCCGGATTACCGTCCAGCGCGTGCGCGATCGTCCAGCCGTCTTGATTGAAATCAGCACGCGGATTCTTGAGTGTGAGCGGCTTCTCCTCTTCGCTTGTCGCAGCATTCACGACGGAATTGGCGAATGCAGATGTTGAAGTTGAAACGGAGGACAACGCCGCAGCCAGGACTTTGATCTCACTGAGATGCAGATTGCCGTTGTCTTGTCGCCCTGGCCCACGGTGCGACAGAGAATCGTGAGTCAACAGTTCCAAACGAAAGGCGGTGATCCCGCTCAACGGCGTGTGAAAGACAAGCGTGTATGTGTCCTTCTCTGGCCGCTTTTCGCTCGCGAGCACCGAGCCGTCCGACTGTTTGGTCAACGTCGAACCATCGGACGATTTCGCTTCGACTGGTTCCAGCACTTGCCAGAGCGACGGGGTCGAAATTTGTTTCGCTTCCCACTCGGCGGCCAATTGTTGCATCGCTGGCGTAAGTAATAACGGATCGGCTTGCCCTTTGAGTCCGTTCAAGAGAGCCAATTCGTTTTGCAGATTCTTTCGACGTCGAGCAGTCTGTAAATCTGGCTCATAAGGACGATCGGCTTTGTCGACTCCGGCAAAGACCGCTTGCAGCGCGTAATAGTCCGCCTGCTTGATCGGATCGAAGAAGTGATCGTGGCAGCGCGCACAATGAGCGGTCGCACTGACAAACGAACTCATCACGGTCGTGACCATATCATCGCGGTCGAGATACTGTGCAATCTTCCGATCGTCGGTATCGTTTTGGATGCTTTGCAGCGAGCTTTCATCCCACGGACCTGTCGCCAAGAACCCGGTCGCCACCGTCGCCTGCGGGTCGTCCGGGAAGAGCACATCGCCAGCGACTTGTTCCTGAATGAAGCGGGCATACGGCATGTCGTCGTTGAACGATCGAATCAAGTAATCGCGGTAAGGCCACGCATTCTGGCGCGGCCGATCCTGATCGTGCCCGTGAGTCTCCGCATAGTGTGCGACGTCCATCCAATGCCGCGCCCAACGCTCGCCGTATTGCGGACTAGCCAACAACCGATCGACCAAGCATTCGTAAGTCTCTTCACGCGAATCAGCGACAAATTCATCGACGGCGTCTGCTGTCGGCGGCAATCCGATGAGGTCAAAGTAGACTCGCCGCATGAGCGTTCGCCGATCGGCACTCGGAGAAGGTTCGAGTCCTTTTTCGACGAGCTTGCTCAGCACGAATCGGTCGATCGCATTGATCGGCCGAAAGTGTGCGAAGTCTTTTTCAACGCGCGGCACCTGCGGCACGACGAGCGATTTGAGCGACCAAAAGGTGTCGTCCGGTTTGGATGGCGATTCCTGCGACACAGCGGGCGTGACTTTCGGAACTTCGTCTGCAAACACGATCACGCCACAGAGAAACAAACAGCCCGCAACGAGCACGTCAAGCGGATCGCGGAACACTCCTTCTAAACCCCTTTTGATGATCGAAAACCAAGTGAATTGAAGAGTGTTGCCGGACGTCGGTTGCCCATCATCTTCCGGGTATTTATTGGCGGGAGTGAAGACAGGACTCATGGCACATCGCTCCAGATCATCTGGCAAGACACCGGCAAAGGGCCAGCGCGGGCCACGAGTATAAACAGCTTTGAGGAACGGCAACCATCGTTAATTCGGAGGTATCGCCACTGATCGCCGCTGAGTAGGACGGGCACTCCTGCCCGTCTCTTTCTGAGACTCGACGAACTGCTTCATCCGCTTCATCATGCTCTGCTCCGATTAGGAGGCGAGGAAGAATGATTCCGTAGCCCGGTTTTTCAAACCGGTCGAACTGCCCGGTTTGAAAAACCGGGCTACAAAAACACGAAATCATTTTTCCTTGCGTCTTCAGTTTGATTTCCCGCCTTCTGGAAAGGATCGATCTCGAATGTTCGCTCGATTTTGCTCTTGGTCAGTCATCATTGCGACGGCCTTGCTGATGCCGACGCGCTTCGTTGTCGCTCAAGAATCCGCTGACGGCAAACTCTTCACACAGAAACCGGAGATTGCTCCGTCCGCCGGTCAGGTGATTGACGAGAAGACCGACAAGCCGAAGCCGAATGCCTTCACCGATGGGCCGGTGCCGAGCTGGATTTGGGGCGAGGATCAAAACAAGAACTACTTCGTGCGGAAGACGTTCAACGGCGGAGTACAGTTCGCCTTTCTCAAGGCGGCGTGCGACAACGTGACGAGCGTCTGGATCAACGGTCAAAAAGTTGGGACCAGCGACAACTGGAATAACCCCGTCGATGGCGACATCAAGGGGCGGCTCAAGCCGGGTGAGAATCTCATCGAAGCGGAGATCACCAACGCGGGTGGGCCGGGCGGTTTCGTGGCGAAGATCGTACTGGTCGGTCGAGACGGCAAGGATCGGTTTGTGGTCACGGACGGTTCGTGGGAAGTGGCGGCCACTCGCGATGCGAAGGAGTGGGGCAAGGCGAAGGTCGTCGCGAAATACGGAGATCAACCGTGGGGCGACGTCTTCGCATCCACTGGCTCAGACAACGGCACGCCGCGCGACACGTTCAATCTGCTCCCCGGCTTTCAGGTCGAGAAGCTGTTCACGGTGCCGAAAGAAAAACTCGGTTCGTGGGTCAACATGACGACCGATCCGAAAGGCCGGCTGATCGTCAGCGATCAAGGCAACCTCGGCCTGTGCCGAATCACTCCGCCAGCCATCGGCAGCAACGAAGAAACGAAAGTCGAACTGCTCGACGTGAAGATCGACGGCAAAATGATGTCCGGCGCGCAAGGACTGCTGTGGGCGTTCGACAGCTTGTACGTCGTCTGCAACGGCGGGCCGGGGAGCGGGCTGTATCGCTGCAAAGATACTGATGGCGACGATCAATTCGACAAGGTCGAGAAACTGAAAGACATCCCCGGCGGCGGCGAGCATGGGCCGCACGCGATTCGGTTGTCGCCCGATGGGAAATCACTCTTCATCGCGGCGGGCAATCACACGAAGTTGCCGATCGACAAATCGCAGGAGATCAAGACGAACGCCGATCCGCAGTTGATGGGTGGGCCGCGCACCGAGCAACTCCGAGCGACTCTGCCCGCAGGTCTCACCAGCCGGCTGATGCCGAACTGGGACGAAGATTTGTTGTTGCCCCGTTATTGGGATCCCAGCGGACATGCCGCGGGGGTGCTCGCGCCGGGCGGTTGGATTTGCAAAGTCGATCCGGACGGCAAGAACTGGGAGGTCTTCAGCAGCGGCTATCGCAACGAGTTCGATTTCGCATTCAGCGCGGACGGCGAGCTGTTCGCCTACGACGCCGACATGGAATACGACTTCGGTTCGCCGTGGTATCGTCCGACGCGGGTCGTCCACGCGACCAGCGGCAGCGAGTTCGGTTGGCGCAGCGGCACGGGCAAGTGGCCCAGCTACTACATCGACAGCCTGCCGGAGCTGATCAACATCGGCCCCGGCTCGCCCGTCGGCGTCGAGTTCGGGTACGGCACCAAGTTCCCCGCCAAGTATCAGCAGGCGCTCTACATCTGCGATTGGACCTTCGGCACGATGTACGCCATCCACATCGAGCCGTCCGGCAGCAGCTACAAGGCGACGAAGGAAGAGTT
>JAYUFI010000801.1:0-1435 GCA_043738805.1 Planctomycetaceae bacterium
CTCGCACCGGCGGCAGCGCGGGAGCAACCTCCGTCGATTTCACGACGCAGTTCTTCGTCTCGCCGCTCAAGCCGACTTGGTATCCGCCGCATTGGTTGCAGAACCATCATCTGCCGAGCGTCACCGGCGACGCTCCGGCAACACCGGGAGCCGACTTCCAAATGGTTCGCGGCACCCTGAACTTCGCTGACGGTGAAGTCGTGAAGACGTTCACGATTTCGATCGTCAACGACAACTTCTACGAAGGCGAAGAAGCGATCACGCTGCAACTGAGCAACGCGACCGGCGGCGCGAAGCTCGGCAAACAATCGACTGGCTACGTCGCGATCCACGACGACGAAACTCCGATGCCCGGCACGTTCAACCTCGGAGCCGCGACCTATTCCGTCAACGAAGGAGCCGGTTCGCTGAGCTTCACCGTCAACCGCGACGTCGGCAACATGGCCGCGAGCGTCATCGTCGCCACGACCGACGGTGCGATCGGCAAACTCTCAACGCAATTCGCCTACGGCTTGAGCGACTTCGGTTTGCTCTCCGCCAACGGAACCTTGACGCTGAACTTCGCTCCCGGCGAACTGACCAAGACGCTGACGATCCCGATCATCGACGACAAGAAAGTGGAAGTGACCGAGTACTTCACGATCGGACTCCGCAGCCCCAGCAACGGAGCCACACTAGGGACGATCAAGTCGGCGATCGTGTCGATCATCGATAACGACACCGTGATCCCGCCAACGATTCCGCCGGCCACGTCCAGTCTCAAAAAGACCACGGCTGCCGACAGTTTGTTCTCCAACTATGGAACGCAGTTGGCAAATGGCCTGTCGATGTGATTTCGAGATAACTCGGTAACCAAAGTTGATCGCCTCGCTTCGTAGCCCGGTTTTCCAAACCGGGCGAAAAGTAACGGTCTGATTCACCCGGTTTGAAAAAATGACACTCGGATTAGGAACAGAGCGGCGAAGTCGCAATGTGGCACGACGCTCCGCGTCGCGCCACAATCTTGCAGACAAAACATCGCCTTCGCGGTTCACATCCCTCAGCACGACTACGAATTCAGGGTTTTCGCCAGCACGTCTTGCAAGACCGCATCGGTCGAAATCCCTTCGGCTTGGCCTTCAAAGTTGAGGATCAAGCGGTGGCGAAGTACGGCCGGGGTAACGGTGCGAAGGTCTTCGCGGGCGACGTGATAACGGTGATCGATGATCGCCAGAATCTTCGCGGCCAGGATCATCGCTTGAGCACCGCGCGGACTGCTGCCGTAACGGACGAAGCGGCGAGTCATCTCCGTCGCGTGCGGATCGTCGGGATGAGTACCGAGAATCACCTTCACAGCGAAGCGGCGAATCTCGTCGGCAATCGGTATCTGTCGCGCGAGATGCTGCATTTCGCAGATGCGTGCCCCGTCGAGAACCGGCGTCGCGTACGGTGTCTC
>JAYUFI010000802.1:0-10315 GCA_043738805.1 Planctomycetaceae bacterium
GGAAAATTGATCCTTGAGCTTTTCAGAAATTGGACTCTCAGAGTCCGTCGTGCGTGCCGTAACAGCGGCCGGTTACACCGTTCCTACCCCCATTCAGGCTCAGGCCATTCCAATCGTGATCACTGGTCGCGATCTGCTGGGAGTGGCTCAAACAGGCACTGGAAAGACCGCCGCGTTTGCGCTGCCAATCATTCATCGGCTGCTGCAAGATCGCCCGGCTGCGGTTGCATCGAGTGACACCGCTCCTCGTGCTGTCAGTGAACAGTCGGCTGCTGGCCGAACTGATCGACGATCACATTTTCAGCGTGACGAGAGCCGCAACATGGCTGACCGAAATGCTCGGCCAGCGGCAAACGCTCGCAAAATTCGTGTGTTGGTTCTGTCGCCGACACGTGAGTTGGCGTGCCAGATCGGCGATAGCTTCGCGAAATACAGTGCGGGAACTTCGCTGCGGCACACGACCGTCTTCGGTGGTGTGAGTCAATTTCACCAAGTAAAGGCGTTGCGTCACGGCGTGGACATTCTCGTGGCAACACCAGGCCGATTGATGGACTTGCGCGAGCAAGGTTTCATTGATCTCAGCCACGTGCAGATTTTCGTGCTCGACGAAGCGGATCGAATGCTCGACATGGGCTTCTTGCCCGTCGTGCGGCGGATTGCCGAAATGCTGCCGATCGTTCGACAGACTTTGTTCTTCTCCGCCACGATGCCGTCGGAAGTTCGCAGCTTGGCCGACACGATTCTCAAAGACCCCGCGAGCGTCGAAATTGCTCCGGTCGCGACGACTGCCGACAACATCGAACAGTCGGTTTACTTCGTCGAGAAGGCTGAAAAAATTCGTTTACTACGACACATGCTGAAGCTACCGGAAGTGACTCGCACACTGGTCTTCATCAAGACGAAGCACGCTGCCGATCGCATCGCTGACCAATTGGACGCGTCTGGTTTTCGAGTCGAAGCGATTCATGGCAATCGTTCGCAATCGCAACGTCAGCGAGCACTCGACAGCTTCAAGTGCGGTCGTTCGACCGTGTTGATCGCGACCGATCTTGCCGCTCGCGGCATTGATGTCGATGGCATCACACACGTCATCAACTTTGATCTGCCGATGGAAATTGACAACTACGTGCATCGCATCGGTCGTACAGCACGAGCCGGTGCCAGTGGAGTTGCAATCACGTTTTGCTCCGGCGAAGAACGAGGTCGTTTGCGAGCAATCGAACGATTGATTCGTCAACGCTTGGAAGTTCGCAACGATCTGCCAAAGTTCGCTGCCGAGTCCGCTCCTCAGCGTTCCAATAATCTCGGCGGAAACGGGCCGCTCTCCAGCGGAATTCGCTCACACCGTTCCGATGATCGCGATGCAGAGGTTGTGGAAAACTTCGCAGAAGGTGTTGAAGACCATGTCGAAATGAGCGACGAAGACATCGTCGTTGCCCGACGTCGTGAAGCGGATGAATTTTCACAAGGAAGCCGATCGGCACGGCGACCGTTCAACACCGATCGGCCGGCTCCGTCATTCCGCAATCAAGGTGGCTCACAGGGCAACACGCCTCGGCACGGTAATGGCCCGCGAGGTCCGCGCCGCTTCGGCAAGCCTAGTGGAAACGGCGGAGGAAGTGGCGGGAGCGGAAAGCCTCATCGTCCGTTCGCGGGTTCAACGCGATAAGTTGGTTGTGTTGATTTCGTTCAAAATGATGAAAGGCGGTGAAACGTTTCACCGCCTTTTTCATTTGATCAATCAACGAATTGCGACGCTTCAGGCACTGGCTCGATGCCGACGATCTCCCTGATCGTGTAACTCAGCCAATTTTTGTTCGATCTCAGCCAACTGGCCGACCATGCGTTCTTGAACTTCCAACAGAAGGGCTGCCGCTTCTAAGCATGCGGCTTCGCGACGTTCGATGTTTTGCGATCGCTGATCAAAATTCAAGAACGCGTGATTGAGCTGTTTGACAATTCGATCCAGGTCTTGAGTCGCGGTGTTCTGCGTCATCACCTCGGATGACGATTCTGGAGCCGTTCGCAAATCTGTCCGATCCCGATGTTGTTGAACCGCGTCGATCAGCGCTCCGGCACCGAGTTTCAGGCGACGATCAAAACGCTCGATCATTTGCATTTCATGGTCGAGGGCATCGACCAATTCCTCGGTGCTGAGTTCGGCAACTTTCTCTCGATCGAAATTGTCGTCGAGCGACAAATGAGACATCGAAGACGCAGCCTCGACCTTTCCATGAGCGACCGTCTCTTGTTGCCGTTGTCGATCAAGCCGCACGACCAACTGAAATGTTCCAATTTCGATGTGATCGCCGTCTCGGAGCAAGCATGAGCTGACCGGTTGACAGTTCACAAACAGTTGCGGATCGGGAGCAACCGCTTCGATCCAAAAATCGCCGCCGTTGCGTTGCAACAAGCAGTGCAATGCAGGAATGTCTGGACCACCAAGTTGTAAATCGCAGTCGTCATCGCCGCCGATCAGGAACTTGTCATGCAGACGAGTCATCGGTCGGAGCGGATGCTCGGTTTGTCCGCGACCGATTTCCAGACACAGTCCGAGATTGCTGGCGTGCTCATGAATTGTGGTGGCGTTGGGGAATGAAGCGTTCAACGGTGTGACCTCCACTGGCCCCGAAACCAAGCCGCGTTTGGCGAGCGTCGGGGATCGTCAGAGAAGTTCGACAAGCGATGAAATCCAACGTGAGTTGATTTTTCGTCGCGATCGCTTCGCCGTGCGTGACCGCGTTTTGTTGCCATTTCAATCGTGAGAAGCTGTACCGATCAGCGAGACTCGTCAGGTGTCTTACGAGAATACCCTGTCAAAGTGGGTGAGGTACAGCGACACCACCGGTCACAAGGCTTCACTTTACGTCTCGTCACGTACTGGACTGCTCGGTCTCGGTAAAGTTTCACTCACTTTCCGGATGAGCCGGTTTTCGGAAAGTCTCATCACAAGCAAGTTGTGCCGCCGATGTCCACGACGAAGACTTACTGGCCGATTAAACTTCTTCGCAGGTGTCTGCCGTGAACGCCGCACTTCGTTTGTTCGTTCCGGAGTTGTCGTCAGACGCTCCACTCGCGCTGCCAAAGACATTGTCTCGCGGCAGTCTGTCAGTTCGCAGGATTCGAAACATGAGCCAAGAAGAGTCATTCAAGTCGCGTCTGCCCGTACTCACGAATCGCATCGTCGAGACCTATCAGCAGATCAGTACGATCAATCATTTGGGACACACGGCACTCCCCGGTCGCGAGGCGATCATTCAGATTCTCTTTGATCTCACCGAAATTCTTTATCCCGGCTATCGACGGCGACAAAACTTAAACATGGGCAACGTCGTGTATCACACCGGCGATTTGATCGACGCAATCTTTGATTCCTTGAGCGAGCAAATCACGCGCGCGCTGGAACACGAATCTCGTGTGAATAGCCAGACGTCTGACGCCGCTGCGGTCGATCGAGACTTCAGCATTTTGTCGCAAACGAAAGCTTTCGAGTTTCTCGAAACTTTGCCGGAGATTCGTCAGATGCTTGCCGCCGACGTGCAAGCGGCGTTCGATGGCGACCCCGCTGCGAAGAATCTCGACGAGATCATCTTCTGCTATCCGGGGCTCGAAGCGATCACCGTGCATCGCATCGCTCACGAGTTGTACCGGCTGCAAGTTCCGTTCATTCCGCGGATCATGTCAGAGTGGTCGCACAGCCGAACGGGGATCGACATTCATCCGGGAGCACAGATCGGCTCGTCTTTCTTCATTGACCACGGCACGGGTGTCGTGATCGGCGAGACGACCGTGATCGAACAGCATGTCAAGCTGTATCAAGGAGTGACGTTGGGCGCGCTCAGTTTTCCCAAGGACGAAAGCGGCAACATCATTCGCGGCGCAAAGCGACATCCCACGATCGAAGAGGGTGTCGTCATCTACGCGAATGCGACCGTGCTCGGCGGCGATACGATCATCGGACGGAACTCCGTGATCGGGTCAAGCTGCGCGGTCAGTAAGAGCGTCGCTCCAAACACGATCGTCACGATGGATAAGCCGCAGCTCCGCTTCCGCGAAGCGTCATAGCCACAAATCAAATGTTCTCTTCAGGCCGTGCAAGTGGGAGCACGACGATAAACGTCGTCCCTTTTCCCAATTGGCTCGTCACCGAAATTTCTCCACCGTGTGCTTCAACAACCGCGCGGCAGATGCTTAATCCGAGCCCTGTCCCTTTGAGCTCCGACTCCCGACGACGTGCATTGTCCGCGCGGAAGAATCGCTCGAAGACGCGTGCGACGTCTTCAGCACGGATACCGATGCCACTGTCCGAGACTTCCAGCACGACTTCTGGCAAAGCCGCGTGACGTTTCAATGAAACCGCAACGACACCGCCATCCGGGGTGAACTTGATGGCGTTGTCCAACAGATTGTTGAGCACTTGGCGAAGATGCTGACGGTTTCCTTCCAAGTCGGCGCGATCAATCGCACTCACGGAAAGTTGAATGTCTTTCGCTTCAGCCACACCGCGAAACATCTCCACTGCTTTGTGAACCACGTTGTCGATCGCAAAGCGTTCGCCGCGTTGCTTGAGTGCATCCGCTTCGGTTTCAGAAAGCAGCAGCAATTGATTGACTAGCGATTCCAGTGAATTTCCTTCGTCGATGATTTCGCTCAGCAACTCTTCGTATTCGATGGCGGAGCGATTACTGCCTAACGCGACCTCTGCGGAGCTTCGAATCGCGGCCAAAGGAGTTCGCAGCTCGTGGGCGGCATTCGCCAAGAAGTCGCGACGCACTTCCAAATGCCGCGCGATCCGATCGAGTAAATGATTCACCGTCATGGCCAGTTGATCCAACTCGTCGCCAGTCCCGCGCAAAGGCAGTCGCTCTTGAAGCTGATCGGGATGCAGGCGAGAAGCCGTGTGAATGACTTCGGCTAAATATCCGGTCGTCCGTCCCGCCAGCCAATAACCGATCGGAGGTGCCGCTAAGAAAACGACTCCGGCAAAGAGGAAGACCAACTGATCGATCTTCGCCAGGTCTTCATTGATCAGTGACAACGAGGCTCCCACGCGAATGATGACCGGTGGCGACGCGGTGTTTTCGTGATATTGAATGACGCGAAATTCACTGATCGTCACCGGCAGGAAATCAGCGGCATTCGGAAACCCCAGTCGCGGTGTCGGCGTATTCTTGCTCGCCCAGATCTCTTCGCCTTCAGCATCCAAAAACCGAACGTACCAACGGTGTGCATCATGGCTGAGCGCCTTACGGTCGAGCTCCTCATGCAATGCCGGAGACTCCGGACGATAGACCTCCGGAATTTCGAGCGCAATGTTTTCCAAGTCTTCCTTCAACAGTGCGTCGATTTCATGGTACAGCGCATTACGAACGCCGACACGCAGGCCAAACAAAGTGGCCAACGTGATCAACGCGACCACTGCGGTATTCCAAAGCATCAACCGAAAACGGAGAGTCCGGCGTAGCGTCATCAATCGCGTAGATTGGCGGCGGATGAATTCAGACATCGACCATGCGGCCATCGTCACACCGCCCTTATTCAGCCAACAGAGAATAACCTCGGCCCCGAACAGTCTGAATCAACTGCCGGTCATAACCCTTATCAACTTTGCTTCGCAGCCGGTTGATGTGGACTTCGATGACATTGGTCGCCCCTTCCCAATTCGAGTCCCACAGGTGCTCACACAACATCTTGCGAGTGACAACCTGCCCGGCATAACGCATCAGAAATTCCAGCAAGCTGAACTCCGTCGGAGTGAGGTCCAATTCACGACCCTGCCGCGTCACGCGTCGGTTGGTCAAGTTCAGCGTCAACTCGCCGACGACCGTCGATGCGGATGGCTTCACCTGCGTGCGGCGGCTGATCGCATCCAAGCGAGCGATCAGTTCCGGAAACGCGAACGGCTTGACCATGTAGTCATCGGCCCCCACATTCAAACCAGCGACCCGCTCGTCGATCGTTCCCAGCGCCGTCAGGATGAGAACCGGGGTTCGCTGTCCTTGAGCGCGAAGATTTTTGAGAACGTCAATGCCCGACATATCTGGCAGCATGAGGTCAAGCACAATCACATCGAACTGCTGTGACTGAGCCTCTTCAAATCCTTTTTGACCGCTCCGCACCCACTCACATTGATGGCCCGCTTCGAGCAAACCGCGTTGTACGGCTTTGCCCAAGACGGCGTCATCTTCAATCACCAAAAGGTCCATGTGCTCTCTCCGCTGTAGTTTTCAAACACTCGCGAACTCGTCGCTAAATCTCTTGTAAGCGATATCGCCTGGGAGATTAACGGTCTTTTCGAGCTGCGCGGGGAGCCTCACAAATTCGTAACGGACTCGGCGATCACTTCAAGTATCACTCGAACGGCGTTTCTCGCAACGTTTGCTGAGAGCGAATCCTCAAATCAGCGTTTCTTGATTGTGGCTTGTTTAACAGTCATCTCGGTGACTTTTTGGCTCTCGCCTTCTTTTTTCACTTTGAAGGTGATCATCGAGCCTTCGGCGTTGCGCACGGTAATGACCTTGGCACCACTTTCAACTCGCGGCTTCCCAGCAGCCTGAAGGCCGGCAAAGAGCTTTTTTAGTTCGTCTTTTTGTTGGTCAGTGGCCTTGCCATCACGGACATCTGCTAACAAACCCTTGCATTTCGGACTGATGAATTCTTCGAGCCCACTGAGATCTCCGGTCAACAATTGCAAAACCACTTTCTGAGCGGAGTACTCCGGAGTCCCAGCTTGTGCGGTTGGATTCTGCGGAACTCCCCCGCCTCCGGGTGCTCCAGAGAAACCAGCGCCCGCCGCGCCGCCCGGCTGAGGATTCGCACCTGCGGCCGCACCCGCTCGTTGCATCTGTGCCATTTGTTCGGGAGTCACTCCCGCACCGGCCCCAGGATTGGTTGGCACGGGATTGCCCCCAGCTCCAGCTCGTTGCATCTGTGCCATTTGTTCGGGAGTCACCCCCGCACCGGCTCCTGAGTTGGTTGGCATGGGATTGATCCCGGCTCCAGGGTTTTGCATTTGCGCCATCTGCTGAGGGTTCATGGCAGAACCGCTGTTGGGCATGGGAGTCCCCCCCGGCATTGCGCCCGATTGCATCCCAGCCGCAGGCATTCCACCGGCGGGCATTCCACCGGCGGGCATTGCTCCTGGCATTCCGCCTGGTTGCATCCCAGCAGGTGCTGCATTTTGAGCGGCTGGTTGACCTCCGGCTGCTGGCGCTGCGGCAGGTTGCTCTGGCTCAGAAGAGCAACCCAACATACTGCCGACAGTGATTGCGGCGAAGAACGCAATCCGTGATCGCATTCGCAATTGTTTCCCGTGTGCCCGACTCGCTGTCACAATGAATAACCATGACGAACGGAAAAAGTGGCGCTGCATGAAGTCTCTCCCTGCGCGAGCTGAATGGGCCGAACGTGACGACAGTGCGGAACGGGCAATACCGTTCCCTTTCGAGTTCGCAGAGCAGCGTAATGTTCTGCCGAACTAACGTCACGTGTTGACTGTCATGTCGAGCAGCGGTCGAACCACTTGGCAGCCAATCTGGCCGAGATCGTTTTGCAGCCGCGCAAACATGGCGTCATCAAAACAGACGCCGATAATCGCTCCGCCCGATCCGGCGAATTTCGCACTCGCTCCGGTTTTACGGGCAACCTCGATCATCTGGATATGGCTTGCTGCCAATTGGCAGATACTGCGGCGAGTATTGAAGTTCTCGTCCATCAACGCAGACAAGCGACGCGCATCGTGTTGCTTCAAAGCCTCGTAAGACTCGGCTGCCAGTCCCGCAAATTTTTGCATTGCTCCGTGAACCGCCGGGTCGCCAGCTTGATAACGTGCCCGCAGTGGATTGTGCAAAATCTCCGTCGGCTCGCCGACTTCAGGGCTGTAAGCGACGTACAACGGCGGCAGAATTTGTGGATCAAGCGGCTCGTAAACTCCGCACGAAAACCCCATCTGCTCGGTCATGCGATCCTTCGCGAAATCCATGTAGACCAAGCCGCCATAAACCTGAATCACTCGATCTTGCAGCCCCGCCGCAATGCCGAGTTCTCCGCTTTCAATACTCAACGCCAGCGATGGCTGAACCTGTTGAGGAATTTCAACCTGATAGAAGTCGATCAACGCACGCAAGGTCGCAACGATGATCGCGCTCGATCCCGCCAAGCCCACCTGCCGAGGGATATTGCTCTGATACCTCACCGCAAAATTGCGGTCGTGCAACGCGAGTCCATTCTGCTGGCAGAACTCCACGAAGCGTTTGATCGTCGCCTTTACCAATCGGACGCCGCCGTAGTAGCCATGCAATCGGACGTCATGCACAAGATCTTGGACGGAACCGAACCGACTGCGATCGTCTTGGCTGAGAACAATTTCGATCTCGTCCCATTCATACAACACGACCTCGGCCCAGAAGTTTTTGAGCGTCAGCGAAATCGTTTTGCCGAAATAGCCGTCTGACGGATTGCCGACCAAACCGGCTCGTGCGTAGGCACGTCGTCGTAATAACTCCATGAAGAAACCTCGGCTCGCTCCAACTGAGATGATGAGAGATCGTGATCGTTGGAAGAGATTAGGGGTGATGAAAATTTACGTAGCCGTCATCGCTCCGCGTGACGAGCCGAACGCTCATCAACGCTCTGTTGTGTGATCGGCTCGTCACGCGGAGCGACGACGGCTACGTAGGTGCGGCTTCGCCGCATTACGAATTCAACAAACTCTTCGCGTGTTCGCGCAACGCCGCTCCGTATTGCGGATCGTTGATCGCGAACTCGAAGAACGCTTGGAAGTAGCTTTCAAAGTTGCCGATGTCGAAGCGGCGTTCTTGCTCGGTCAGCCTCACGCCGATCCCCTTGTGGCCTCGTTGAAGCAGCAATCGGATCGCATCGGTGAGCTGAATTTCACCCCCTTTGCCCGGCTTTGTTTGAGTGAGCGCGTCGAAGATCACCGGGCTGAAAACGTATCGAGCGGCAACAGCTAAGCGGCTCGGTGCTTCCGAAACGCTTGGCTTCTCAATCAAGTCCGCGAGCTCAAAGAGATCGCCATCCGCAGAGCCTTTCGGCTTCGCGATGCCGTAATGCACGACGTCATGCGCAGGAACTTCTTCAAATGCGACGACGACGTCAGCCTGTTCTTGCTCAAAGATCGCCGTCATTCGCGAAACGATATCCGACTGCGCGTGCATTCCGATAATCGAGTCACCCAGCGCGACGACAAACGGCTGTTCGCCGATCATTGCGCGACCGCAGAGCACGGCGTGTCCGAGTCCAAGCTGCCGACGCTGTCGCGTATAAAAGTACTCGACGTCCTCGCGTTCAAATTGCAACTCTTGAAGTTGCTCTTCTCGTCCCGTTTCGCGAAGGTAACTAATGAGCGGCGCGTCGATGTCGAAATGATTTTCGATCGACGTCTTCCCTTGCCCGGTGATGAAGAGCAATCGGCGAATGCCCGATTGCACCAATTCTTCAACGACATATTGCACGACCGGCTTACGACCAACCGGTAACATTTCCTTCGGTTGAGACTTCGTCGCCGGCAACAATCGCGTTCCCCAACCGGCCACAGGTACTAAAGCAATGTTGATCATTGAACGACCTTAATTTGTGATTGAATCCGAGCCAGTATTCCTCGCAATCAGGCGGCAAGTGCCTGAACTTCGCTAGGAATCGCGCTTGTCCGACCCACAGCATGAGTACGATCCGGTCGCTCCCGAAAGCCGGAAAACTCATGATTTGCCGCTTCGCAAGCAATCGAACCCAAATTCGCTCGAATTCGCGTCGGTCACGCTGATTGCGTAAGTTGGAGAACACAGGGCGGCGGTTTCGACCTCAAATCGGCCTGCGAAATCCCTACGTCCGCTCCGGTTTAACACAACGACGCTCTGCGGATTCTTTCTTGTCTGTCACTCTTGACCGAGTCGAAAAGCCTCACGTTGACCAACTTTTGGAACCGGACTAAATTCCGGCCCGCTCGCGGGTGATAGGTTATTGCGTACAGATTCTTGGGCGACGCGAATGGCCTCCGCACGATGGCTCTCTGCTTGTTTTTCAGCCCTTGCTGTCACGGAGGACGGCGTGCGAAAAGTTGGTTATTGGATGCTCTGCTTGACGGCAATCACCTGGTTCAGCGTGGGAGGCTGTCAGCGTCAGAGCGTGATGTCCCCTGAGCCGATCTGGCGTGGTGCCCATCGTCCTGGTTTTGGATTAGCACCGGTTCCAGAACCGCACGCGATCTTGCCGCCGGTCAATGCCTTACCGCAGTTGACCACCGGTAACCCGTGGAAGCCCTCGGTGCCGCTGCGCGATTGGAAGCACATCGTCATTC
>JAYUFI010000803.1:0-1432 GCA_043738805.1 Planctomycetaceae bacterium
TCGATGCGACTCAATTCAGTGGCGAGATGCTCGGCACGCTGTTGTCGGGCGAGAGCGCGATCCGCGGACCAGTCGCCGATGTCGTGCATCACCCGCAGCTCATTCAGGATCACCAGCCGCTCGGACGACAACTGATCGCGCTCGTTGAACAGTTCGGCTTCGCGCCGCTGCTCCTGAACGAGAGCCATCCGGCAGCGATCCCGCTCGGCTTCGCGGACTCGCAGTACGGAGTCGCCAATCATGGGGATGCATTTGTCGAAGCGTACAGGCCCCGTGCCGGGCAGGATTCGGACACTCTGGGCGTCGCGCGCCGCCGAGCTCCATGCACCGATGTTATTTGGCTGCGGTTTCAAAACAATCGCCAGGTTCACCGGAACGCGGGTGAAACGTCCGACCAATCCCAAGTTCGGGTGAACGCGGCGACATGTCCATGAAAAATCCGGGTTTGTGCTTTGAAACCGCTTCTTCACCGGAGTCAAACGCGACTTGGTATCGGTTCATTTGCGTTCATCGTGGTATCTGAACGGTCGGCCACAGAAAGGAACACCGTGGCGGGCACGCACGAAGTGCCATCATGACCGAAGCAGGTGTTTCTCCCGCCTCGCTTCGCTGCATACAGAGCCTCGTCTGCGCGGCGCACCAGATCGGCCGGACTCTCGTCGACGTGGATTTCGGCAACGCCAATGCTGAGCGTGACCCGCAACATCGCTTCGGCGGCTTTGAACCGTGCGTCGTTTATTGCATTGCGAACCCGTTCGGCTACCTTGACGGCGTTGTCAAGTTGCTCCGCGGGAAGCAGTGCGATGAATTCCTCGCCGCCGAAACGTCCGACGAAGTCAGTATCCCGCAGGGTTGCGACCAAGGTGCGCGCGACACCCTGCAGGACCAGATCGCCGACCATGTGTCCATGCTTGTCGTTGAACGATTTGAAATGATCAATGTCGATCATCAATACCGAGAATGGTGTTTTCTTCCGGCGATGCAGTCCCAATTGGCGTTCGAGTTCAAGATCAACGGAACGGCGGTTCGCGAGTTTCGTCAGCGCGTCGGTTCGTGACTCGACCATCACCGAATCCAACTGCTGCCGTTGCTGATCAATTTCACTTTGTGCGGCGGCGAGTTCCGACTGCAGTTGTTGATTCGCCGTGATCAAAATGGATGCCGCTGTCAGGACCGTTGTGGAGGCGGAGTGTTCCGAAGAGCCCAGTATCTCCGCGGCTTTGTTCACGCGGAGGCTATGCTCGCCAACCTGGGAGCTGACCTGGGTTGTCACATCACTCAGCGACTGAAGCAACTGTTGGTAGGCAATCGCTTCCGCAGAAGCCTTTTCGTCCCGCACGGTTGCCGGGCGAACCAAGGACGGGCTTGAGGGTGCAATCCGTACCTGCCGGCGCTGGAATACCGCGACGGAATATCCGACCGCCAAGCAAGC
>JAYUFI010000804.1:0-1431 GCA_043738805.1 Planctomycetaceae bacterium
CGCAACCGCGCTTCTGCCTTCGGCAATTCAACCGGATCCGCATCAACTGCGAGCAATCGTCCGCCCGGCTGCACGGCGGCGAGTAGTTCGCGGGCATGACCTCCGTAACCCAGAGTGCAATCAACCGCGATCTCACCCGGTTGCGGTGTCAGGGCGGCAAGAATCTCCGCCACCATGATCGGTCGATGAGTGCCCGCCGGCGTCTTGCCGCTGGCGAGCACCTTCGCAACGTCATCAATGTAACGTTCCGGCTGATGCTCTTTGTATTTCTCAGCGAACTGCTGCGGATGCGTGCCACGGTAACGCGGTCGCCGTCGCGGTTTCGCTGAGCCGGAATCTGCATGACCTTCGAGTTCAGACATGCTTCTGTTCCTGGATCAAGCAAACAACTCGGCGACTCGGCACTCAAACCCCGGCAGGACATCTTCACCAGATAGTCGCGTGTCTTCGGAGAGCACTTTACTGTTGAGGGTCGGGTTTTCCAAATCGCGTGGATTGAGTTCCCCGGTTTGAAAAACCGGACTAAGAAGGGCATCATCCCCGCGATAGCTCACTCGAATGCGAGACGACCAACTCCTTCCAAATCAAGAAGCCCCATGCACAACAACCACGTGAAGCACAAACTCCAGGCGGGTGAGACATCGATCGGGACAATGATGTTTGAGTTCAACACGACCGGCGTCGGTCGGTTGGCAGCGGCCGCGGGGGCGGAGTTCGCCATCTATGACATGGAACACACCGGTTGGAGTATCGAGTCGATTCGGATGCTGATCGCGACCACGCCCAAAGCCGAGATGGTGCCGATCGTGCGCATTCCGGCGACCGAGTATCACTTCGTGGCGCGAGTGCTCGATGTCGGAGCGATGGGGGTCATGATCCCCATGTGCGAAACCGAAGAGCAGGCGCGGTTGTTAGTCAGCTCCGCAAAGTATCCGCCGATTGGACGTCGCGGTGCCGCATTCTCGATTGCTCACGACGACTATCGCCCCGGTTCAATCCCCGAAATCGTCCAGTCGGCGAATGACGAAGTGTTGCTCATCGCGCAGATCGAGACGGCTCGCGGTTTGGAAAACGTCGAAGAAATCGCCGCCGTACCGGGGATCGACGCGCTGTGGATCGGCCTCTACGACATGACCAACTCAATGGGCATCCCCGGCCAGATGCAGCATCCCGATACGCTCGCGGCCATCGACCGAGTCCTCACCGCGTGCAAGACCCACAACAAGATTCCGGCCGTGCTCGTTACCAGCATCCCCGAAGGACAGGTGCAGCTTCAACGCGGTTTCAAGATGATCGCCTACAGCGGCGACTTGTGGCTCTATCAAGCAGCACTGCGGCACGGGATCAAGTCGCTGCGCAATCCCAACGAGTGCTTCGTTACTTCTTGAATTTCGGGTTGGGTGGCTGGGGTCGAGCAACGCGAGCCCCCAG
>JAYUFI010000805.1:0-3892 GCA_043738805.1 Planctomycetaceae bacterium
TTTAACCTTGGCCCTCGCAGGACCAGGGTCTCGAAAAATCCGACAACTCCTAGAAAACGCGGTGGCCTTGGCCAGCTAAAGTGCAAAAGTCGAACTCAGGTATTGGACACGGATCGCACGGAAGACAGAGCCTAGATTGCCGCAGACTTCGGTCACAATGATTAGGTCGTTTACAAAGTACGGCACGATGCAGGCGAGTCGCCTGTCCTACGAAAACCCACAGCCTCATATCGTCTGAAGTTTGGGAGGATGTCATGACCGATCGAATCCCTTGGAAACATCCCGCTGTTGGCCGTCGCACTGCATTGCAAGCAGGGGCGATCGGCTTGTTGGGCTTGGGGATGAATCATCTGCACGCACTCCGCGGGGCAGCGGCTCCCGGTCATGAGAAGTACGCGACCGCGAAGTCTGTGATCTACATTTTTTTGTCGGGCGGACTTGCGCAACAGGACAGCTTTGATTTGAAGCCTGACGCACCGGACAACATTCGTGGCGAGTTCCGGCCCATCGCCACGAAGACTCCGGGACTCGAAATATGTGAGCACTTGCCGTTGCTCGCTCAGCGAAGTCAGTTGTGGTCGCTGTGTCGCTCGCTGACGCATCCGTCGAACGATCATTCGCTGGGCCATCACATCATGATGACGGGGCGGACTGAAACGCCGCTCGGTTTTAATCCGAGTCTCCCTCGTCCACAGGATTGGCCTTCGATGGCATCGATCACGGGAGGCCTCACCCAACCGCGACACAATCTGCCTCCGGCGGTCGTGCTCCCTGATCGTATCGTACACAACTCCGGGCGAGTGCTCCCCGGTCAGTTTGCGGGGATCATGGGCGCGCGTCGCGACCCGTGGTTCATCGAGTTGTCGCCGTTCAGTTCGCTGGCTTATGGAGCGTATCCCGAATACGAGTTCGATCATCAAGACCGGCCCAACATGCCTCGGCGGACGAAGTTTGAAGCACCGAATCTCTCGCTTCCCGAAGGCGTTTCGTTAGGCCGCTTGGACCGACGAGTCGACTTGGTCAAGCTGATTGATCAACAGCGGACGGAACTGGATCAAGTCGCTTCAACGGAAGCCTTTGATCGCAACCGACAGAGCGTGCTCTCTCTGCTGACTGATTCCAAAGTGCGACAAGCCTTCGATGTCACGAAGGCCGAGCCTGCCGATCAAGACCGTTATGGCCGCAACTCGTTCGGCTGGTCGCTGTTGATGGCGAAGCGACTCGTTCAAGCCGGCGTCAATATGGTCCAAGTGAATCTTGGCAACAACGAAACGTGGGACACTCACGGCGAAGCGTTTCCACATTTGAAAGACAAACTCTTTCCGCCAACCGACCGAGCGTTGTCGGCGTTGCTCGATGATTTGTCGGAAAGTGGGATGCTCGATTCGACCTTGATCGTGATGGCTGGTGAATTTGGTCGCACGCCGAAAGTCACTCACCTGCCACAGCACTACAAACTCCCCGGTCGTGACCACTGGGGCGCGGTGCAAACCGTTTTCTTCGCTGGCGGCGGCGTGAAGGGAGGCCGAGTCATCGGCACATCGGACAAAATCGGCGGCTATCCCGTCAACGATCCGCAAACGCCCGAAAACATGGCCGCCACGATCTACTCATCACTCGGTATTCCCGACACCGCCGCTTGGCACGACGACCTCGATCGCCCCCATCACATTTACCACGGCGAACCGATTCGCGGACTGACGTGATAAAGCACCGATTGAATGAAGACGTGGCACAGGCGGCTCGCCTGTGAGTTCAACAGATGCGGATAACACAAGCAGGCGAGCCGCCTGCGCTACGTTGATTAAAACAACCGATTGTAGCCGTTGAGTGCGGCGACTCGGTACGCCTCGGCCATCGTGGGATAGTTGAAGGTCGTGTTGATGAAGTACAGCAGCGAGTTCGCTTCGCCCGGCTGCTGCATGATCGCTTGGCCGATGTGGATGATCTCGGACGAGTTCGCTCCGAAGCAGTGAATGCCGAGGATTTGCAGCGTCTCGCGATGGAAGAGCAGCTTCAACATGCCGGTGGTCTGTCCGGTGATTTGTGCGCGAGCGAGGCTCTTGTACTGCGCGTGTCCGACTTCATACGGAATCTTTTCTTCGGTGAGTTCGCGTTCTGTCTTGCCGAGCGAACTGATTTCGGGACTGGTGTAGATGCCGTTCGGAATGCCTCGCGCCATGCGATCGCAATGACCATCGATCAGGTGCGAGGACGCGGCTCGTCCTTGCATGTAAGCGGCACTCGCCAGCGCGGGAAATCCGATCACGTCGCCGACGGCGTAAATGTGTGGAACTTCGGTCTGAAAGTTTTCATTGACTTTCAAGTTGCCTCGGCTGTCGGGCACGATGCCGACGTTTTCGAGTCCGAGGTTGTCCGAGTTACCGGTTCGTCCGTTGGCCCACAGCAGGATGTCAGTCTTCAGTTGCTTGCCCGATTTCAACGACAGCACGACACCGTCTTCGCGAGCCTCAACGTGCGAATATTCTTCTTGATGTCGAATGAGAACTCCTCGGTCGCGCAGGTGATACGCGAGCGCATCGACGATTTCGTCGTCGAGGAAATCGAGCAGCTTGCCGCGCGTGTTGACGAGGTTCACCTTGCAGCCAAGGTTGCGAAACATTGAGGCGTACTCGCAGCCGATGATCCCCGCTCCGTAAATCGTGATCGACTGCGGCGTCTCGGCGAGGTTGAGAATCGTGTCACTGTCGAAGATTCGTGGATGCGCGAAGTCAACATCCGCCGGACGATAAGGTCGAGCGCCCGTGGCAATCACGAACGATTTGCCGCTGAGCCGCTGCTTCGCGCCCGATTCAACCAGAACTTCAACTGTGTGCGGATCAACGAATCGCGCATTCCCCGGCGAGACGGGAACATGGTTGCGTTCATAGAATGTTCGCCGCATATCGACCTGCCGGTCGATGACCGCTTTCGCTCCGCGACGCAGCTCCGGAAACGAGAGATTCAACGACATCCCCGCATCACGATACAGCTTATTGTTGTTGACCTCGGTCATCTGAAAGATCGCGTAACGGAGCGCCTTGCTGGGGATCGTCGCCAAGTGCGTGCAACTCCCGCCAATGCGAACATACCGTTCAACAACAGCTACCTTACGGCCGTGCTTCGTTGCCTGCATTGCCGCCCCTTCACCGCCGGGGCCAGTTCCAATCACAACCACATCAAATTCCGCTTCACTCATTGTGTCTCTTTCCAAAGAGGTCGTCTCACTCAGGGCAGGTCGAGTTGGCCAAAGGCCATCACAGGTGAGATCGACATTGTGGCAGAGTCTACGAGATGACGCCTCGCAGGAAGAGTGTGCGACGATGCGACCACGTTCAGCCGCGTTAACCGCAAAGCAATGCGAACCACTTAAGGCAGCGGAGCCGCAGCCAAACTCACCCGAAGCGTGAGTTTTGAAGTTGCGCTGTTTGGACACGGAAGACGCGGACGACACGGAAAAAGTCGAGCTTGTCGCCGAAATCGTGAGATTTAGGACATCGATCGCGCGATGTCCTAAGTTTCGCGACATCGACTACAGAACCGCCCTCCTCCGTGGGATCCGTGTCTTCCGTGTCCAATAAGCTCAACTTCAAAAAGCGTGAGCGCGGGCAGACGCTTCAAAAAAGAAAAACTCGGCCGGTGTCCGGCCGAGTTCATGGGTTCTGCACTGATATCAGGCTGAGTCGGGAAGCCGACTGCCGCGGAGCCGTCCTTGGCGCCAATCGCGCTCCGGCGGTGGGCTTCGCCGCTCCTCTGTAAAGTTAAACTAGTTGCTTCTTGCGACCGACCAGAGTCCGAACTCGTTCTGCCAACAACGCGACGTCGAAGGGCTTACGGAACGTTTCGTTGAAGATCGTGCGGTCAAAACCGCTGGCGTTGTCTTCATCGCTGA
>JAYUFI010000806.1:0-1429 GCA_043738805.1 Planctomycetaceae bacterium
GTAGAACTCAACCCCACAACCAAACTGTGAGGCTTCTGAATTATGAGCAAGCCGCTCGACTCTGACAACACGCTCTCACTCACCAAAATCCTCGCCTTACGTGGCGAGGCTCACGCCTCGATCAGACATCACGCGGCCGAGATCATCTCCCTGTCGTCGGCCCTCTGCGACGTTGACGCCTGTACCGCGAGTTGTCGGCTGGCATCGTTTCTCGAAAGCGAGGGCCAACGATGAACGCGACCTTATCGCGACGGCAAAAGATTCTGAGGGCGGACACGCCACCAGCACACGACATCAACGTGGAATGCATCGCGCCGACGCTGATCGAAATCGCGCGGTGGGTACACTGGAAATGGAGCCGGAACGACAAAGGAAAATGGGGGAAGATTCCCTGCAACGCTCGCGGCATTCCGTGCGATGCTCACGACTCCGCCAACTGGCACGACTTCGCCACTGCGGAACGAATCGCAGCGTCCAAAGGATTCGGAATAGGGTTCGTATTCAACGGCGACGGCATCGCGGGCATCGACCTTGATGATTGTCGTGACCCTGAAACCGGCAAGATCAAGGGCTGGGCCGAAGACATCATCGACCTTGTGGCCACGTACACCGAAGTCTCGCCGAGCGGCACCGGCGTCAAGCTGTTTGTACGGGGCGAACTGCCCGAGAAGTTCGACAAGGAATACGGCAGGCCGGACGGTGACGGCGAAGTTGAGATTTACTCCACCAAACGATTCTTCACCGTCACCGGGCAGCGTACTTACGGAACACCGGACGATGTTCGTGAGCGACCGGCACAACTGCTGTCCGTTCTGAAGCTGTTTCAATCGTGGAAGCCGGAGAAGAAATCAGGCGGCGACGAAAACAAGAATGGCCAGAAGTCGGACAACCCGATTCACACCGGCGACGATGACCGTGCGACCGCATTGGCGGCACTCGCCGTGCTTGATCCCAACATGCACCGCGAGCAATGGATCAAGACCGCGATGGCTCTGCATTCCGTTGACTCATCCGCGACGATGTTGGATGAGTGGGATCGTTGGTCCAAAGGATCGAAAGTCAAGTACAGCGACGGCGACTGTGCGAAGCGGTGGGCGTCGTTCAACGGCGACGGAGTGGGCATCGGGACGCTATGTCACATGGCCGACGCGACCGGCGCACAGTGGCGACCAGTTCGTGACTTCTCGACCAAAAGCGTAAACCTGCGGAAAAAGGAACTCATCGAGGGCAGCGACAAACCGGAGCCCCACCTTCCCACCGTGGTGTTGCCGGGCGGTTCGATGACGATCACCGAAGCGGCGATGCGGTTCGGCACCTTGCTCGCGGAGACCGGCCACACCTACCGGCGCGGCGACTCGGTTTCTGAACTTTCGCACGATCAAGCCGGTAAGCCAATCCTAAGCATCGTCAAGCCCGCGCGGCTCGCTTC
>JAYUFI010000807.1:0-10279 GCA_043738805.1 Planctomycetaceae bacterium
GAACTGCCGAAACTCGTCACCCAAATCTCGGCAGGGTTGTACGGGTTGTAGATGACTCGTTCGGGATGCCGAAATTTGTAGGCATCCACTTGAGTAAACGTCGGCGCGGCGGATCGCAAATTGTCGGTGTACCACAACCCTTCGGTTTCCGTCGTGACGTACATCTCGTTGGGGTTCGTCGGGCTGACGGTCGCTGATTCCACGCGATCGAGCGTCAGAATGCGGGTCCATGTCTTCCCGCGATCAACGGTTTTGTAAAGCCCCCCCTGCCCCGTCGACGCGCCGTTCCAACCGTTGAAGACACCGGCATACCACGTGTTCTGCTGCGGGTCGGTCGGATCAATGACGACGTCCTTCGTCCAATACTTCAGGCCGCTGCTTGAGCGATCTTGCCAAGTGAAGCCACCATTCGTGCTGACGAATACGCCGCTGCTCGCGGTGAAGTTGCTGTTCGCATCCAGTCGGCCCGAATAGCTGACAACGAGCGTGCCGTCCTTGAGCACTTGTAAGACATCCGCGTGACCTTGAGTGCGTGGCGGCGTACCGAGTTTCCTCCACGTGGACTTCTCGCCGAGCTGCAGATTGTCCGTCACATAAATCCCGCCCGCCGTCGAATGCGACACGCAGGCATACAGCCGATTCGGTTTGCTTGGATCGTTCGACACCCAACTCACCGCGTGGCCGAAATCATGCAGCGTTTGCCAAGTCACTCCTTTGTCGGCAGAGAAAACCACTTTGCCCGTCGCGGGATTGATGATGTCATCGCGCAGCGTCGTGCTTTGATAAAGGTCATGCACCGAAGCGGTCGCGGCATACACAACGCCGTTCGGTTGCGTGATCGCTCGGTACGTCGAGTTGAGCGTCAACCCTTGATACCCGCGCGACCAAGACCGCCCGCCATCAGCACTCAGCAAACCGCTGATGTCCGTGTACGACGCAAAAAGATGCGTCGGATCGGCCCACGTCACTCCCCACGCGCTGTCGTTGTCTAAGCCGGAACTGTGATACGATTTCCCCGGAACAATCGGGCTTCCCACCGCGTTGAGTTCACTCGGAGCAACGTTCAAGTTCCGCCACGTCGCTCCGCCATCATCGCTGAGATGCGAGAAGCCGAAGTCGGTGATGATCACTTCATTCGCGTTGGTCGCGGAAACATCAAAGCCGAGCGCGGTCTCGCCGTAAGTCCAACCTTTGTCACCACCGTCGCCCGCCCAGCCCGTTTGAATGTTGCCATTGTTTGTCGTGTTGAACACGCTCTGCCAAGACTGACCGCCGTCGCTCGTCTTGAAGATTGTCGGCCTTCCGTCTTCACTGCCACCGCCGACATAGGCCACGTTGATGTTGTTCTGCGCCATGTCGATGAAAAACGGATACGCGTTCGAGGCGATCCCGGTCGCTCGCTGCTGCCACGTGCCGACGTTGCTAGATCCGCTGTCTGACGCCGTGATGTCGAGCGCATAGATCGAGCGATAACCGAAATACTCGCTTCCCAGAATGCCGCCGTAGATTGTCCCTTGATCGCGCGTGACGCCGATGAGCCGCGTGACGCCGTCCTGCTTCGCTCCCGTGAACGACACGAATCCTTGCCCTGCTGGCAGACCACTGATCGACACGATCGAAAAGCTTTGCCCGCCGTCGTGTGAGGCGAGCAATCCAGCATTCGTCCCGATGTAAATGTCCGAACCGTCAAAGAACGCTCCCGCGAGATGAATCCCCGCGCTGGAGTCGGCCCCGACATATTTCGAGGCAAACGTCGCTCCGCCATCCAGCGAGACGAACAGCGTCCCATAATTCGTGACGAGCACTCGGTTCGGATTCGTGAAGTCACCCAGCACCGTGACGGCACTCGCATCGGTCGGATCGCCGACGAGCCGCGTCCATGTCTTCCCGCCATCGACACTCTTCACCGGAGCGAGCACGTCCTGCGCATTACGCGATCCGGAATCGAGTCCATACAGAATATTCGGATCGCTGGTGAAAGAGATTCGCTCTTCGGGACCACCTTGAATCTGTCGGAAGTCAGCCACGTCCCAACTTGCGCCGCGCGTCGTCGTGTGCAATAGCGAACTCAAGTCCGACGCGACATAAATCTCATCCGGATTGAACGGCGAGATGCTCGGCCCAAACATCGCCCCGCCGCCGCCAATCCCGCGCGCTTCAAACGCCGTCACCGCCGACAGCAGTTCGCGCGACTCAAGCAACTCGATGCGAGCCAACGCGGCGAGTCTCGTGCGACCGCTTCGGAATCGTCTCTGCAACGCCCGCTGATCGAACCAGCGTGACAGCCGCTTGAAAAACATGGTGTGACCAATCTTGTCTGACATGCTGACACTCGTATGAGTTCAAACCCCACCGAGCTTGCCTCGGTGGGGTTGAATAAAACCACGCAACTAGCCGACTACAAGCCCCCAAGCCAGCAAGGTCAAGTTGATTGTGCGTCATCGAGCGCAACCCGCAGCGACAAACTTCTTCCGCCGCGCGATCATTCAGGCACGTCGCCGAAACGCCTCACCCTTCGAGTTCGTAAGGTGATCGTCTCGCTTGAGAGTGGCTTCGTGTTGCGATGCCTTGTTATGGTGACGCCACTTTGCTGCCTCCCGTAGGTTGGGACTCCGTCCCGACCAAATCTTCACGGAAGGGTCGGGACGGAGTCCCAACCTTCGACACCCGCCGCGTTGCAGGATGCAAAGACCTCGCCTCAAGACACTGCTCCGATGATTTCCAAAACTGCTGTTGTTGACGAAACCTTACCCGCCTCCGGCTCAAAGCTGCGTTGGCTGCCGTGGCTGCTCGTACTGGGCATCGCGGGAGCCGCGTGGCATTACCAAGCGTTGTGGCGACCGTGGGTGACGCTCATAACGAGCGGCAGCACGCCTCCCGCCAAGCAGCCGCCGAAGCCGATCCCCGTCGTCACTGCCGTCGTGAAACAGCGCGACTTGAATCTGTACCTCAACGGACTGGGAACCGTCACCGCTTTCAAAACGGTCACCATTCGCAGCCGGGTCGAAGGGGAGCTGCTCAAGGTCACGTTTGAAGAAGGGCAATTGATTCGTGAAGGCGATTTACTCGCGCAAATCGACCCGCGTCCGTATGAAGTGCAGCGCGATCAAGCCGAAGGTCAATTGGCGAAGGAAGAGGCAACGCTGAAAGCAGCAAAGCAAATGGCCGCGCGCTACAACCAACTGCTGCCGTTGAAGACGGTGACTCAGCAAGAGGTCGACGAACAAAACGCGATCGTGCAACAGACTGAAGGAGGACTTCAGACGGTTCGAGCGACGCTGGAGAACGCGAAGCTGCAACTGGCCTATTGCCGCATCACGGCACCGATCAGCGGGCGAATCGGTCTGAGGTTGGTCGATCAGGGGAACATCGTCCGCGCGAATGACGCAAACGGACTCGCGGTGATCACGCAGCTTCAACCGATCTCGCTGCTGTTCACGATTCCGCAGGACGACATCATCCGCGTGCAGAAGGAAATGCGCGTCGGGGAGTCGCTCGCGGTCGATGCGTTCGATCGCGATTTCAAAACGAAACTGGCGACGGGCAAGCTCGTGGCGATCGACAATCAAGTCGATCCGACGACCGGCACGGTGCGTTTGAAAGCGGTGTTCGAGAACGAAGACAGCAGCCTCTTCCCGAATCAATTCGTCAACGCTCGGTTGCTGGTCGACACGCAACGCAACGCTTTGACCGTGCCGTCCGCCGCCGTGCAACGCGGGCCGAATTCGACCTTCGTGTATGTCGTTCAGTCGGATGAAACGGTCGAACTCCGCAACATCGAGATCGGCCCGGCGGAAGGCTCCGAGACGTCGATCCGCAGCGGCTTGTCCGCCGGTGAGATCGTCGTGACCGAAGGGCTCGACAAGTTGCAGCCGGGATCGAAGGTGACGACGCGCGACAAAGAGAATCGCGACAAGGATAAGAAGGGCTCGCGATGAATCCCTCCCGGCCATTCATCGTCAGGCCGGTCGCGACGGTGTTGTTCATGGTTGCGATCTTGCTGGCGGGGCTGATCGCGTATCGGCAGTTGCCGGTTTCGGCGCTCCCGCAGGTCGATTATCCGACGATTCAAGTCATCACGCTTTATCCGGGAGCCGGCCCCGATGTGATGGCCTCATCGGTCACGGCTCCGCTCGAACGGCAGTTCGGGCAAGTCCCCGGTTTGACGCAGATGACCTCGACCAGTTCCGAAGGTTGCTCGGTCATCACGCTGCGGTTCAGTTTGGAATTGGACATCGACATCGCCGCTCAGCAGGTGCAGGCCGCGATCAATGTCGGTTCGAGCTTTCTGCCGCGCGATCTGCCGAACCCGCCGATCTACACGAAGACAAATCCCGCCGACGCGCCGATCCTCACGCTCGCCCTCTCGTCTGAAACGTTGCCGCTGTCGAAGGTCGAGGATCTCGCCGACACGCGACTGGCTCAAAAGATCTCGCAGCTCGCGGGGGTCGGCATGGTCAGCATCAGCGGCGGTCAGAAGCCGGCGATCCGCATTCAAGCGAATCCGACCGCGCTGTCGTCGCTCGGTCTGAATCTCGAAGACGTCCGCGTTGCGATCGCTCAAGCGAACGTCAATCAAGCGAAGGGGAGTTTCGACGGCAGCCGCCAAGCCTACACGATCGGGGCCAACGACCAACTTTTCACGAGCGACCAATATCGGCAATTGATCGTCGCCTATCGCAACGGCTCGCCGGTGACGCTGTCGGATGTCGCCGATGTGCTCGACGGCGTCGAGAACGATCGGCAGGCGGCGTGGATGAACGACACGCCCGCCGTGATCCTCAACATTCAACGGCAGCCCGGAGCGAACATCATCGAGGTGGTCGATCGCGTGAAAGCGCTGCTGCCGCAATTGAAGGACTCGCTTCCCGCCGCCGTGTCGATCGACATTCTCACCGACCGCACCGTCACGATCCGCGCGTCGGTCGCCGACGTGCAGCACGAATTGTTGCTGACAGTCGCGCTCGTCGTGATGGTGATGTTTCTGTTCCTCCGCAATCTGGCGGCGACGATCATCCCCAGCGTGGCGGTGCCGCTGTCGCTGATCGGCACGTTCGCCGTCATGTACTTGCTGAATTACAGCCTCAACAACCTGACGTTGATGGCCCTGACGATCTCGACCGGGTTCGTCGTCGATGACGCGATCGTGATGATCGAGAACATCATGCGTTACATCGAAGAGGGAGAATCGCCGCTCGAAGCGGCGTTCAAAGGCTCGCAGCAAGTCGGCTTCACGATCGTCTCGTTGAGCGTCTCGCTGATCGCCGTGTTGATCCCGCTGCTGTTCATGGGGGACATCGTCGGCCGCTTGTTCCGCGAGTTCGCCGTCACGCTGAGCGTCACGATTCTCGTCTCGGCGATCGTCTCGCTGACGCTGACGCCGATGATGTGCGCGAAGCTGCTGCGGCACACGCCGCCCTCGCAACACGGCTGGATGTACCGCGCGTCGGAAGCGGCGTTCGAGGCGATCATCGGCCTGTACGGCAAGACGCTGACGTGGGTGCTGCGGCATCAAACGCTGACGCTGATCGTCGCTGTCGTGACACTGGTCGCGACCGTCGAGCTGTATCACGTCGTGCCGAAAGGATTCTTTCCCGTGCAAGACACCGGCGTGATTCTCGGCATCTCCGAAGCGCCGCAGAGCACGTCGTTCCAAGCGATGACCCGCCTGCAACAGCAACTCAACCGCGCGATCCTGACCGACCCGGCGGTCGAAAGTCTGTCGAGCTTCATCGGCATCGACGGGACGAACACGACGCTCAACAGCGGCCGCATTCAGATCAATTTGAAACCGCTCGCCGAACGAAAGATGCCCGCCACCGAAGTGATTCGCCGCTTGCAGCCGCGTCTCGCCGAGGTCTCCGGGATCACGCTCTTCATGCAGCCGGTGCAGGACTTGACCGTCGAAACGCGAGTCAGCCGGACGCAGTATCAATACAGCCTCGAAGATCCCGACGCGAAAGAACTGGGCGAATGGGCTCCGCGTTTCGTCGCGACATTGCAATCGCTGCCGCAGTTGCGCGACGTCGCCAGCGATCAGCAAAACGACGGCTTGCAGGCTCACGTCGTCATCGACCGCGACACAGCGTCGCGGCTCGGAGTCACGCCGCAAATGATCGACGACGCGCTGTACGACGCCTTCGGGCAGCGGCAGATCTCGATCATGTTCACGCAGTTGAATCAGTACCGGCTCGTGCTCGAAGTGAAGCCCGACTTCCGCAATCAGCCGCATGACCTCACCGAGATTTACATCCGCGTCCCCGGCAGCGGCCCGGTTCCGTTGAGCAGCTTCACGCGGATCGAAGAGCGAACGACGCCGCTGTCGATCAACCATCAAGGTCAGTTCCCGGTCGTCACTGTGTCGTTCAATTTGGCTCCCGGCGTTTCGTTGGGCGAAGCGGTCGAAGCGATCGCCGTCGCGAAGAACGAACTGCAACTCCCCCGCAGCATCGCCGCCGGATTTCAGGGAACCGCCGAAGCGTTCCTCGCCTCGCTCAAGAACACGCCGCTGTTGATCCTCGCCGCGTTGGTCACGGTCTACATCGTGCTGGGAGTCCTTTACGAAAGTTACATTCATCCCATCACGATTCTGTCGACGCTGCCGTCCGCCGGCGTCGGCGCGCTGGTTGCGTTGCTCATTTGCCAAACGGACCTGAGCGTCATCGCCTTGATCGGGATCATCTTGCTGATCGGCATCGTGAAGAAGAACGCGATCATGATGATCGACTTCGCGCTCGACGCGCAACGCAACGACGGCCTGTCGCCCCGTGAAGCGATCTACACCGCCTGCCTGCTCCGCTTCCGCCCGATCATGATGACGACGCTCGCCGCGCTGCTGGGTGCCGTGCCGCTGGCGGTGGGAACGGGAACAGGTTCCGAACTCCGTCGCCCGCTGGGGATCACGATCATCGGCGGATTGCTCTTCAGCCAACTGCTGACGCTTTACACGACGCCGGTGATCTATCTGTGGTTCGATCGTTTGGCGGGACGCTTCCATTCGAGTCCTGTGTCCGACGAGGAGGTTCAATGAGCCCCTCGACACGGTTTCGTCCTTATTCAAGCAATGTCGCTCGGACCCCACTGAGCTTGCCTCGGTGGTTTTCAGGCTTCTGCACTACGGCGATTGAGATTTCGCATGAATCTCTGCGTAGTGCAAAAGCCCGATTCCACCGAGGCAAGCTCGGTGGGGTTTGGTTAAGCGTGTGGCGCGGGAGGGCGTCATGAGCCTCTCAACTCCCTTCATTCATCGGCCGGTGGGAACAACGTTGCTCACGGTCGCGATCACGTTGGCCGGCGCGCTCGGTTACGGGTTGCTGCCGGTGTCGCCGTTGCCGCAGGTGGATTTCCCGACGATTCAAGTCAGTGCCTCGCTGCCGGGAGCGAATCCGGAGACGATGGCCTCCGCCGTCGCGACGCCGCTCGAACGGCAATTCGGGCGGATCGCCGGAGTGGCGGAGATGACCTCGGCCAGTTCGCTCGGCTCGACGTCGATCACGCTGCAATTCGATCTTGATCGCGACATCAACGCCGCCTCGCGCGACGTGCAGGCGGCGATCAATGCGGCGCGAGGACAACTCCCGGCGAACCTTCCGAACAATCCGTCGTACCGCAAGGTCAATCCGGCCGACGCGCCGATCATGATTTTGGCGATCACGTCGGAGAACTACACGAAGGCGGCGATGTACGACGTCGCCGCGACGATCTTGCAGCAGCGGCTCGCTCAGGTTCAAGGTGTCGGGCAAGTGAGCGTCGGCGGCGGCTCGCCCCCGGCAGTACGAGTCGACGTCAACCCGACGATTCTGAATCACTACAGCCTCGGACTGGAAGATGTGCGCGCGGTGCTCGGCGCGGCGAACACGAATCGCCCGAAAGGTCAGATCGCCGACGAGTCGCAGACGTGGTCGATCAGCGCGACCGACCAACTCATGACCGCGCGCGAGTACGAGCCGCTGTTCGTGGCCTATCGCAACGGCGCGCCGATCCGCTTGAAAGACGTTGCCAGCGTGACCGATTCGGTGGAAGACATCCGCTCGTTCGGACTTTCCGACGGAATGCCGTCGATCACGCTGATGATCTTCCGGCAGCCCGGTGCGAACATCATTGCGACAGTCGATCGGATCAAAGAATTGCTGCCGCAGTTGGGAGCGCAAATCCCCGCCGATATGACGCTCCGCGCGGTGATGGACCGGACGGGGACGATCCGCGCGTCGCTGCGTGAGGTGCAATTCACGCTGATGATTTCGGTCGGCCTCGTGATCCTCGTCGTGTTCTTGTTTCTGCGCGATCTGCGAGCGACCTTGATCCCCAGCGTCGCGGTGCCGGTCTCGTTGATCTCGACGTTCGGCGTGATGTACCTGTTCGATTACAGCATCGACAACCTTTCGTTGATGGCGTTGACGATCGCGACCGGGTTCGTCGTCGATGATGCGATCGTCGTCGTCGAAAACATTTCTCGGCACATCGAAGCGGGGATGTCGCCGCGGGATGCCTCGCTGCTGGGAGCGAAGGAAATCGGCTTCACCGTGTTGTCGATCAGCGTTTCGTTGATCGCCGTTTTCATTCCGATTCTGTTGATGAGCGGCATCGTCGGGCGGTTGTTTCGCGAGTTCGCGGTGACGCTGTCGGTGTCGATCATCGTCTCGCTGCTCGTGTCGCTGACGACGACGCCGATGATGTGCGCGTTCTTATTGAAACCGCATCGTGGTCAGCGTCACGGCCTGTTGTACCGACTCAGCGAGCGGCTGTTTGAGTTCGTGTTGCACGTCTACACGAGGTCGCTGCTCGTTGTGCTGCGGCATCAGACCATCACGTTGCTGATCACGCTCTCGACGATCGGGCTGACGGTCTATCTCTACGTGATCGTGCCGAAAGGTTTCTTTCCGCAACAAGACACCGGCCGCGTGACGGGCAGCCTTCAGGCCGATCAAGACACGTCGTCACAGGCGATGACTCGGTTGTTGAAACAGTTCGCCGCCGCCGTCAGCGAAGACCCGGCGGTCGCGGGAGTCACCGCGTTTACCGGCGGCTCGCGCGAAGCGGGCGGAGCCTCGAATTCCGGCCGGATGTTCGTCGCTCTGAAGCCGCTGAAAGAACGCAAGCTGCGAGCGGACGAAGTCATCGGCCGCATCCGCAGCCGCGTCTCGAAAATCCCCGGAGCGAATCTGTATCTGCAAGCGGTGCAAGACCTCCGCATCGGCGGTCGTGCGAGCAGTTCGCAGTACCAATACACGCTGCGCGGCGACAACCTGGAAGAACTCGGCCAGTGGAGCACGAAGTTGCTCCGCGAAATGCGAAAGCTGCCCGGCCTCGCCGACGTCAACAGCGACCAACAAAACCGCGGCTTGCAGACGCGATTGAATATCGACCGGCAGACCGCCGCGCGGCTCGGCATCACGCTCGCCGCGATCGACAACACGCTTTACGACGCCTTCGGGCAACGGCAAGTCTCGACGTTGTACGAATCGCTCAATCAATACCACGTCGTGATGCAGGTCGAACCGGAGTTCTCGCAGAACCCCGATTCGCTGCGGCACATCTTCATCCGCGGCCGCAACAACGCGCAGATCCCGCTGACCACGCTGCATCGGCAGAGCTCGATCAACGTCGCGCTGGCGGCCAATCATTCGGGACAGTTTCCGTCGGTGACGATCTCGTTCAATCTCGTGCCCGGAACGTCGCTCGGCGAAGTCGTCCCGCAAGTCGAAGGACTGACGCGAGAACTCGGTCTTCCGGAAAACATTCAAGGCCGCTTCCAAGGAACGGCTCAAGCCTTTCTCGCCTCGCTCAGCAATCAGCCGCTGCTGATCCTCGCCGCGCTGGTGACTGTCTACATCGTGCTGGGGATTTTGTATGAGAGTTACATTCACCCGCTGACGATCCTCTCGACGCTCCCGTCCGCCGGCGTCGGTGCGTTGCTGGCGTTGATGATCTGCCGCACGGAACTCAACGTGATGGCCTTGATCGGTATCTTGCTGCTGATTGGCATCGTCAAGAAGAACGCGATCATGATGATCGACTTCGCCCTCGAAGCCGAACGCCGTCACGGCAAGTCTCCCGAAGACGCGATCTTCGAAGCGTGCGTCTTGCGCTTCCGCCCGATCACGATGACAACGCTCGCGGCACTTCTCGGCGGCCTGCCGCTCGCGCTGGGAACCGGCGACGGAGCGGAACTCCGCCAACCGCTCGGCATCGCCATCGTCGGCGGTTTGATCTTCAGCCAACTGCTGACGCTCTACACGACCCCGGTGGTCTACTTGTTCCTCGATCGCTTTCGGCTGTG
>JAYUFI010000808.1:0-1427 GCA_043738805.1 Planctomycetaceae bacterium
ACTCCAGCACCCACGGGTCGATCAGATCGCGGAAGCCGTCCAGATCAAGTTGGGCCAACTGGTGATAGTGCGTTCGGCTGAGCACCTCTTTGTTGCGAATGGTTCCGCGTGCGATCAGCTCCACGATCCGGCCCGCCGAATACGGTCGGACGACCATCTCCAACCGGCTGTAGTATTTGTTGAGCGGCTTGCCATCGCCGGGAGCCAGATCGTCGCGCGAGATCTTCGCACCCCAGCCCTCCGTGCCGACGATGGACTCGAAGTCAAAGCCGGCAAAGTGTTCGACCAACTTCCGCAGACAGCCCTCGATGTGTTCGGACAGTTCCAGCCGCGCCTTGGAATGCAGGTTCTTACACTCTTCCTCGGTCAAGGCCCGCTCGGCCCGCTCGCGATCTTGGGCGGAACGCTGCTGCTGCCCGCGTTCGATGGCCCGTTCGAGTCGTTGGTCGAAGTTCATGATGTTGGTCCGTTCGTGATTGCGCCGCGAGGCCTGTGCTGACTGCAGCGTCCCACGTGAGTTGATCGCTCACACGGCCCCTTCGGCGGCAATGGCCGGACGATTCTAGGGAGGCCGTGCGCGGCGGGCAATCGCGGCGGCGATCAGAGCCTGTAATCTCTACAACGTCGTGGACGGATTGCTTCAATCGCCACGAACGGAGGTCACTGAGTTGGTTTCTTCGTGGCGGAGGTTCTTCGTTTGTGCCATGACATGTTTGCGCAGGCTGATCTGGCAGAAAGTTCTCGCGATGAAAGCTCGTCCCGGCACGGTTGCTGCTTTGGATGAGCAGGCAACGAACGCAAGCGGCTTGCCCGGTTCCAATCATCTGCGAATAATGAGGCCCTTCGATGTCGATAGGATGTGCGACACTGAGAATCAAGGTGAGTCGAGGGGCTTCGCAATGCTGGCTGTCACAGTGGACTGGAATCTACTCAAGCAATTCGGAGGAACGCTGGCTCCCTGGCAGTGGGCGATCACACTGGTCGTGAGTTGTGTCGGAGTCTGGTCTATCTTTCAGTTGCGAGCTTGGTTTCGCGAAGATTCCGGTCGTGCGGATGACAACCTAGAAATGCTCACACAGTTTCGAGATTTGCATCGGCAGGGTGGGTTATCCGAGGACGAGTACCGATTGATAAAGAGCCGGTTGGTCGCGGGTCGCGGATCGCAATCGAATGCAGGCCAACGACCTCCGACATCGGCGAAGACTGCCGCTGGGCCGCAAACAGCGAACGAAAAAGACGGGCCGCACGACGGAACGGACGACGAATCAAGATCGAGCGAGAAACCGCCGACGATGGAGACGGAGACTCGCGATACAACGGACAGCGAACAAACGACCAAGGAAGGCTACGGGAAGAGTCTGGACGAAAGTCACTGAAGGATCATGGCAGGGCCAGGGACGCGCCGCTTGCTTTCATCATCGAAGTAC
>JAYUFI010000809.1:0-1424 GCA_043738805.1 Planctomycetaceae bacterium
GGGAAATCGTTCCTCACCATCCGAACCACCAACGTCTTCGGCGAACGGTCAACGATCAAGATCACGCCGACGAACTTGGCCGTTTTCTACGCAACGCAGGCCAACAACCTCGGCTCCGGGATTCGGACGCTGGCTGACCTCTCAGGTGACTGGCGACCGATCAGCGAGTTGGCCGACATCGCCCTCAGTTGGTTCAAGACGGTCAACGTCGAAGGAATGCGCCGAGCGGCACGCAAGGTCGGCCTGGAGCCGAGGTTCTGATCGAGCGATGTAGCGTCATTGTACCCTCGTGGATGTGAGCCACGAACACGAGGAGAACCGACGATGACTTACGAAGAGGCGCAAGAAAGTTGGCGCTTCAAAGGCCGAGAACGAGCCGTTGCTCGCAATCACGATTGCAAGTCTGGCGCTCGCTCACGCTATCAATGCCCGACTCGCTTACGACGGGGCCGTAAAGCTGCGGCTCACTGCCGATCTCGTCCGCAAGCTCGATCCGGTGAGTCTTGGCAACTTGATGTTCATCTGACCGTGTACGGGCTGGCGAAGGTTGGGCTTGAACCATCACCCAAACAAGAACCTCAAGAAAGGAATGACACCATGAACAGCGTTAAAGAACAGGTCCGCAAAGCGATCTTCGGCAAACTCAAGAACCTGCGGCGGAAGCTGAACTCCCAGGGCGTCCCATGTGCTTACTCCCGCTCCGTTTTGTCCGGCACGGGATTCAAGATCACCTATCAACCCGGCAACAACGGCGATGCGGCCCTGCTGCCACAAATCAGTATCCGCACGGGCGAGGCCGTTGAAGATTTCGACGCCTCGAACTTCGAGCAAGGTCTGAGCCGTGTGCGGGAACTCTTCAAAGTCTCGCAGTAACGTGAACCCCGGAACAGCATCACAGCAGAGAAACGAAAGGAACAAACCATGAGCGATCCGACCGAAGCAGTCCGTCGTCAGCGTCTTGCTGAGATCAACCTCGTCCCCGGCAGCCGTGAGGCGTTGGAAGCCGAACATGGTCAGGTGTGGTCCACTGACGAGCTTGCCGAAGACTTCGAGGCCATCGGCTTCATGGCTCCGTTGATCGTCGTCCGGCGTAGGTCCGATGGCGTGAAGGGCAGTCTCGAATTCCAGCACTCGCCCCGGTTCTACTTCAACTGGCAGCCGCACAACAAGTAGGAGAGTCCACCATGCCCATCAGCGAAAAAACGTGGGAGCAGGCATTGCATTCCCAGACCGCCTGCAATCTTTCTGGGCTGGCGCACTTCCTTGTGCGTGTGCAGGACGAGTTGCGACAAAACGGTGTCAACGGCACTGATGCCTTGAACACACATCCGGTAGTCCGGCTGGTCGTCGCTCAGTTGGCTCATTTGGCCTTTGGCAATTTCGATTGCAACACCGGCAACAAGTGGCAGCGAGCCTATCAACTG
>JAYUFI010000810.1:0-3875 GCA_043738805.1 Planctomycetaceae bacterium
GTCGAGCCAAATAGACTCGGCTGAACGCACCGCGACCGAGTTCGCTTTGCAAATGAAAGCCGAGCATGTCCGAACCGACTTCCGGGAAGTCTGCCGAACTCGACGATGCTCCGAAACTAGCGCGACGCGCCAGCGAGTGATTTGAATCGCCGGGAGAGTTTCCACGCGACGAACCGCAACCACTCGCTGGCGCGTCGTGCTGGCTGGTTGTCTCAATCATCGGCCAATCGTCGGTCTGAATGCCGAACCGGTTCGCGTACTCGTTGGCCGCCACAACTTCGCCCGCTTGCCGTCGGACTCGAAATTCTTCAAACCCGATCTGCCGTAATGACTCGGCATCGTCGAACAGTTCCGGAAACTCACGGCGATAATCTTCGAGCGATTTTATACAGCCATGTTGCCAACGAAATTCGAGGTCAACGCGGACTAGCTCCAACAGCGTCTCGCGAAACTGCGGATGCTCGGATTCCGGCACGAAGTCCGCAATTTCAGGAACAGCGTCAGCGGTCCAAGCGAGTTCAAAGGCTTCGATGAACTCGTCCACTTCCAGCCAAATTTGCTCGCTGAGCCCGCTGATCATGTCATTCATCCTCGCGGATCAATCCCGCCAACTGTTCTCGAAACCCTTGCAGTATCCGTTCGACCGATCGCTTCGATCGGCCAAGCTGTTCCGCAATCACGGCCACCTCATGTCCGTCGATTCGCAGTTGGATGATGCTCCGATGCGAGGGGGACAATTCGCCCAGCACTTCATCAATCGACATTTGCAAAATGCTCATCGAAGTCGCATCGGATTCCTCCACGACGTCGCCCGTTTGATCGAGCACATCGCCACCCAGAGACGCACGTACATCGCGTTTCGCTGCACGATGAAAGGCTCCCGCCGTTTGGATTTTGTTGAGGCCAATCACGAGGAACAGCTTCCACAATTCTTCGCCATCCGGAACGTCGTACTCTCCTTTTTGGACCCGCCGAAAAAATGTCCGAAAGACAGACTGCACGATGTCGTCTGAATCGACTCGCGGAGCCAAATCGGGTGAGCACTTTGCTCGACTTAACGCGCGCAACCGCTGCGCATACCGCAGATAAAGTTGCGTTGCCGCCTCTTGACTGCCAGTCCGCACCCTCCGCAGCAACGAACGATCCGACGCTTCGTGATTGGAAGGCTCGGCTGCAATGATCTGTCCGAACATCTTGAACCGCCTGATAAAGAAGAGCCGAATTGAGAAGCGACATCCGCCAAACATTTCGGAAAAATTCTGCGAGCAATCGCGGAACGCCACCGTGTCTAAAGACCGTCGTTCTAAAGATTATCTCATTGAACTGGTGGTTGAACATCGCGTCAAAGTGACTCATTACACCAAGCGGCAAGCCACATCAACGAATACTGCGGACGTCAGGAATCGACACCCACGATCTTCGCAAATGCCCCACGCGGCATGTCGGGCTAACCATTGATCCGGCTTTCCATTCTGACTCGGATGCTCCAAACAACGTCGAACCAGCCTCGAGTCAGTCTGAAAAAACAGACCAACTTGATTTGCCGCTCAGGGCTAGTCGCCAACGGACGTGATCACCTACAAACCTCAAACGTCGCGTGGTTGCTCCGCGTGGCGTCTGTTGGTTGAGTCCTGATGATTGGTTTTGTTTTGGGAGATTCAGTGATGTTGTTCCGAGCGATTTGCGGTCTATTGTGTGTGAGCCTCTTGGCATTACTCGGTTGTTCTGAAAGTGCCGGGCCGGTCGCGAAGCCGACGGCAATGCCGGCATTGGGGACTGCTACGAAAGAACCTGTCGGCGAAGATGCCAAGATTGAAGCGGCGATCAATGAACTCAGTGATGAAGACCGTGAGTTGGCAAAGGCTCAGAAGTTTTGCGCGGTCGCCGCGACAGGCCGACTCGGTTCGATGGGGAAGCCGTTCAAGGTGATGGTCGAAGGGAAGCCGGTCTTTCTCTGCTGCGAAGGCTGCGAGAGCGAGGCTTTGAAGAATCCCGAAGAGACGCTGGCGAAGGTCGAAAAGCTGAAAGAAGCGTCGGCGAAGTAGACGTCGTCACTAGCCCGAAGCGTGAGCGAGGGCGGGCGCTTCACAGGACTGCGGATTCGGAGCGTTGTGGAGCCCTCGCTCACGCTTCGGGTTAGTTAGAAATCACTCCCTTCTTGCAGACGGAGCTTTCATGCCGCCGGTTTCGCTGGCTTTTTTTTGGCATCAGCATCAGCCGTATTATCCCAACGATCTCACCGGGGAGAACGAGTTTCCCTGGGTCCGCCTGCATGGGACGAAAGATTATTGGGGCATGGCTTGGCACATTCGCGAAGTGCCGGAGTTTCGTTGCACGATCAATCTGGTTCCTAGCTTGCTCGTGCAGTTGTTGAAGTACACGGACCACGGCGGCAGCGATCGGCATTTGGACGTGTCGCGGATGCCGGCCGACGGGCTTTCGCGAGAAGATTCGCTGTATTTGCTCAACCACTTCTTCATGGCGAACGGCGACAGCATGATTCGCCCGTCGCCGCGCTACCACGAACTCTTCTTGAAGCGCCGCGTCGGCACGGATTCGCCGGAAGTGGCGTTGTCGCGGTTCTCGACGCGGGATGTCCGCGACCTGCAGGTCTGGAGCAACCTCGCGTGGATGCACCCGATCTTGTTTGAGATCGATTCCGACCTGTTGGAATTCCGCCGCAAAGGGCAGTCGTACAGCGAGGTTGACAAAGCGTGGTTGCTCGACAAGCAGTTGGAGATTCTGCGGTCGATCATCCCGCTGCATCGGCAATTGGCCGAAGGCGGACAGGTCGAACTCACGACGACTCCGTTCTATCACCCGATCCTGCCGTTGCTGTGGGATAAGCGATTGGCTCGGCAAGCGATGCCCGGATGCGAATTGCCTAAGCAGCTCGACAGCTATCGCGAAGACGCCGTCGAACACCTGCGTCGCGCGGTGGCGTTTCATGAAAAACTCTTCGGAGAGAAACCGCGCGGGATGTGGCCGTCGGAAGGTTCGGTCGCTCAAGAGATCATCGGAGCGATCGCCGATGTCGGCATCGAATGGATCGCGACGGACGAAGAGATCTTGATGGCGTCGACCGGCGGTCGAGTCGGTCGCGAGCCGAACGGCCACTTGCGGTCTCCGGAGTTGTTGTACCGGCCGTGGCTCGCGGCGGACGGCGATAAGCAATTGCAGATGGTCTTTCGCGATCATGCGATGTCGGACCTCATCGGGTTTCATTATCAGCGAGCCGACTACACGATGGCCGCGATGGATCTGCTCAGCCGAGTGGAGCAGATCGGTCACGCCACGCAAGCGGCGAACGGCGGCCGACCGACGCTCGTGCCAATCATTCTTGATGGCGAAAACTGCTGGGAGTATTACCACGACGGCGGAGTGAATTTCCTCCGCACGCTATATCACGAGGCGGCTCGTCGAGACTCGATTGATCCGGTTCGCATCGGCGATCACGTGCGCCAACATCCGGCGACCGACCGCATCGAGCGGCTATTCGCTGGCAGTTGGATTTCGCACAACTTCGCGATCTGGATCGGGCACGACGAAGACCGCACCGCGTGGGACATGCTTCACGAAGCGAGGGAACGGTTGCGGCAGCGGCATGCGGAAGGGAACGTGCCGAGCGACAAGCTCAAGCAAGCGTGGGAAGAACTCTTCATTGCCGAAGGGAGCGACTGGTTTTGGTGGTACGGCCCGGAATTTGGTTCGGCGCAAGACAAACTGTTCGATCGTCTCTTTCGCACGCACTTGCAAAACATCTACACGCTGCTGGGCGAGCCGTATCCCGCCGTGCTCAATCAGCCGATCAAGCGAAACGGTCACCGCCGACTGCACACAATGCCGACCGGATTTCTCGCCGTGAAGGTGGATGG
>JAYUFI010000811.1:0-3875 GCA_043738805.1 Planctomycetaceae bacterium
GGCTGTCAGTGGGACATGTTGCCGCATGACTTGCTGCCCAAGAGCACGGTCTACGAATACTTTGGCCAGTGGCGTGATGACGGCACGCTGATCGGGATGTTCGCTTCGCTGCGAGTTCAAGTTCGCGTTCAGGAAGGGCGAGAGCCAACGCCCAGCGCGGCGTGCATCGACACGCAATCCGTGAAGACCACCGAAGTCGGCGGAGAACAGCGTGGATACGATGGAGCCAAGAAGATCACAGGCCGTAAGCGGCATTTGCTGGTGGATACGCTGGGCTTGCTGTTGGCGGTGGTCGTCACCGGCGCGAATCTGGATGACGGGACCGCCGCACCAAAACTGCTGTCGCGCGTGACGGCCGACGAGTTGCCGCGGTTGACCGTGATCTTCGGTGACAACAAGTATCACAATCACTCCTTGAACGCCTGGCTGACCAAACATCGACCACAATGGACCATTGAGGTGCAATCGCCTCCGGCCGGAACGAAGGGATTCAGCGTGGTTCGCAAGCGTTGGGTGGTCGAACGCACGAATGCCTGGAATGGCCGCTCACGCCGCAACGGCAAGGACTACGAACGAACCACGGCTTCGGCCGAAGCCATGCTCCAGATCAGTGCCATCCAACTCCTGCTCCACCGCCTGGCATCAGCCGAAAACTCCGTGACCTTCCACTACCGTCGCAAAAACGCAACTCTCTCAACTATCGCGGCATGAAGACACCAAACCTTCTCGGATAACCGCTCCGCCACCGACGTCGCCGAGTGCTCATCCAACAACATCGCCACCGCTTCTCGCTGGAACTTCTTTGTGAACGACCGACACCACGCTTCGTCTTGGAAACCACTGTTTGTGACATCTTGAACTCCTTTCTGGACCCGCCAGATGAAGGAGTTGGACTGTCCGTGAAATCGACCGCACTTCAAGATGGCCACACGGATGAGAAACAACGAGACGACCAATTGAGCCGTCACATTTCGCCGCCGCTTGCTCGCATACGCATTGCTGGCTCCAATGCTTGACGATTCGTTCCCACATCTTACGGAGGTAATCGCCATGTTTCTCGTCCCAACGGTGCGCGTGGTTTTCATCGCTGTCATCGGCGGTTTGCTGACTCTAGTGAGGCCAACGTGCCAGATGACTCAGGCCGATGATGCCCCGCAGCTTCGGGCTTCGCAACTTCTGGCGGTTGAAAAGATCAACGAGATCACGCCGCAGCTCAAAGCGGTCAACAAAGCGATCTGGGAGTTCGCCGAAGTGGGCCTGGAAGAGAAGCGGTCATCGGCGCTCTTGATTGAGCAACTCAAAGTGGCGGGATTCGAGATCCAGACCGGCGTTGCCCACATGCCGACGGCGTTTGTAGCGAGTTACGGTTCCGGCAAACCAATCATCGGCATCCTCGCCGAATACGACGCCCTGCCGAATCTCTCGCAACAAGTCGCTCCTGATCGAGTGGCCGTTACCGATGGAGCACCCGGCCACGGCTGTGGACACAGCGGCCTCGGCACCGCCGCACTCGGAGCAGCCATCGCGGTGAAGACGGCGATGGAAAAGCACAAGTTGCCTGGCACCATTCGCCTCTACGGCACCCCCGCCGAGGAGACTTTGATCGGCAAGGTCTACATGCAGCTTGACGGCCAATTCCAAGACCTTGATGCCTGCCTGCACTGGCATCCGGCGGCGGTCAACAACGTCTGGGTGATGAGCAGCAAAGCGGCGGTCAGTGTGAAGTTTGCCTTTGCGGGAACGGCAGCGCACGCTTCCGGCAGCCCAGCAAGCGGACGCAGCGCGCTCGACGCCGTCGAGCTGATGAACGTCGGCGTGAACTTCATGCGCGAGCACATCAAAGAGGACGCTCGCATCCATTACGTCATCACGGATGGCGGCGGTGCTCCCAACGTCGTCCCGGCCAAAGCCGAGAGTTGGTACTACGTCCGAGCCAACGATCACCGCGACGTCGAAAAGTATTTCGAGTGGGTCTGCGACATCGCTGAAGGGGCTGCGAAGATGACTCGCACCAAGGTGAAGATTCACATCGACACCGACTGCCACGAGATCATCGGCAACCGCCCGCTTGCCGAGTTGCTGCAACGCAACCTCGAACAGATTGGCGCTCCGAAATTCACCGACGACGAAAAGGCGTTCGCTCGCAAAGTGCAGCAATCGTTGATCGACGAGTTCGGTTCCAAATTCCCGCTGGCCATCGACGAGTCAATTCAGCCGCTGAGTTTCCTCGACGAACCGAACAAAGGTTCGACCGACGTCGGCGACATCAGTTGGCACGTCCCCACCTGCGGCCTGCGAGTCGCCTGCTTCGCCGCCGACACCCCCGGCCACAGTTGGCAAAACGTCGCCTGCATCGGCTCGACCATCGGCGAAAAAGGAACCATCACCGCCGCGAAAGTGCTCGCCATCTCCGCCCTCGATCTCTTCGAGAAGCCCGACGTGCTCACGGCCGTTCGTGAAGATTTTCAAAAGCGCATGGAGTCTCGTAAGTACACGTCCCTGATCCCCCAGGGCCAGAAGGCTCCTGCGAAAATTCGATAACCAAAGCTGTGACTGGAGATAGTGGACATAAAGTTTTATAATGTTCCGTAGTGGCTACGGTGCAGGAGTGCCGCGCATGTCCGGTGCCCGCACGATTCGAGTCTTCATCGCCTCGTTGGGGGATTTGGCGATGAAGTGAGCGGGTACTGGAGGATCTCAACGCCGGCTTCGGTGACGTGGTGGACATCAAGTTCGAGCCGCTCGGTTGGGAGGACACGTTGGGAATCCTTGCTCGCCATCGCATGCGGTCAAAAAACTCAGCCATGTTGTAGGTTCTTTGCAGTTAGGGCTTCGCGGCGGCAACACGACTGGCTCAGTGTCAGTGCAGGTTTCCAGAAATTCGCGGAGCGGTAAGAACTTGGTATCGCGGTCGATGAAGATATGAGTTGAGTTCTTCAAGAAGCCGTCTTGCGGGTCGGTGAGATTGCGAGCCATTTGCTGAACCGAAACGCTGTTCGGGTTGGCGGTCACTCCGGCAATTTCAATGCGGCGAGTCTTCAATTCCATGACCACCAACACGAACATCGTCACGAGTCCGCGAACGGTCCAAACCTCGGTCGTGGAGAAGTCGATCGCCGCTATTCCCTCACTCACGCACCTGTGGCGGCTGGTGTAGCTGAAGTCGCAAGACTTCAGATCGGAACTCTTGCGAGTTCCGCTACAGTTGCGTGAGATGCGCACTAGCGAATCCCAGTGAGCCTTCAAAAACGTCCCCCACGACGTCTGTCGCTTCCGTTCCGGCGCGGGTTCGATGCCATTGGCCTTCAGAATGTTACCGACGGCCTGGTTACTCACCTCATGCCCGACATTGGCCAACGCTCCCTGAATGCGGTCATACCCCCCAAGTCGGATTCTCGCGAGCGAACTTCAACACGAGATCCACAATCTCTTGCTTGAAGGCGGGACTTCTCGCCTCTCGGAGTAATCCCACTTCCGGACCACGAGCTGCCGATGCCACCGCAAAATTGTTTCCGGCGTAACGATGCCCGCCAGCTCACGCAGCCGAGCAAGCCTCAGCACTTTCCCTTTGACCGCCAACCGCCTCCGTTGGTCATCATTCAGAAGCACTCGCTTCTTCCCCACAATTTCACGCAGGACTTGGTTCTCTGTCTGCAAGTATTCGATCTCATCCTGCTGACTGTGGTTGATCCACCCTGCCGTTCCGACCAACAAAAACTGCCACGGATGCAAAACAGCGCTCATCAGAGATATCTCACTGAGTGTCGAGACGAAGTCAGAGGCTATCCGAAAAGAAACACCGTGATTTCCGCAGCAATTTGCAGCCTGCCATTTCCGCAACAGCGGAGAACGGCCAGGAAACACCGCCTCCATCC
>JAYUFI010000812.1:0-10225 GCA_043738805.1 Planctomycetaceae bacterium
CCGGACGACTTGCCGCTGGTCCTCGAACAAGCGACCCCATCGAGCCGGGCACCCGTAGGGTCGCGGTGGCTCGCAGGCTTTTGCACTACGTCGAACACAATTTGAGGTAGAGACGCTCGTAGTGCAGAAGCCTGATTCCACCGAGGCAAGCTCGGTGGGGTGATGATGACATCGCTTGTTTGAGGGCCAGTGGACCGCGATGAACTCGTCTCTGTAGGGACAACATCTTTGATGAGTCCGCGCAGTGTCGTGATCGCTTCCAGGTCGCTGTCGGGCTCAAGGGGGATCACCCAATCGGGCTGAGTTCCTTCGCGGTCGAGCCGCCAGTCGTGGACTTCGCGAGCATCACCGATCATCACGACCGTTCGATCGGCTCGCCCGTTGGGCAGCCATTCGCTGTGTGGAAAGACCGAGTACCGTTCGGCATGACGTGGATGAGTCTCAGCCGGATTGCAGCCCCAGAAGATGACCAAGTCGGCTCGTGTCCGAATCTCGCCCAGCGAGCAGGTCGATTCACCAACCGCTTGCACCGCCATGATCGACGGCCCGTGACACAGCGACGCGGTCGTATCAATCGTCGCGCCGAGTTGCTCCGCCAACTTCACTGCCGCTCGTTGCCCGCCAGTGCTGCTGCGTGACAGACCGTAGATCAACGGATTGTCGGCGCGTTTCAGCAACTCCACCGCATGAGCAATCGCGAATTCAACCTCCGTCGGAGTGCCGTCAATCTCTGCGTCCGGTCGTGTCACCGACGACTGAGCCATGAACCACGGCTCGGCCAATGCACACGCTCGCTCCGCGCGGAGCACGCGGGTTCCATCAGTCGTCAACGTAAGGTCATCGCACACACAGCCGCAAACCGGGCAAGCGACGTCAGTGAAGGTGGGCATCGTGAGTTGGTTGTCGTTGGATGCTTTGAAGCAGGCTGCCAGAGGTCGGCAACAATGTTACTGGTCGGGAATCCTTCAAACCTCTGGCTCAATCGTGATGGCGATGTTCTTGAACGCGGGAGTTTTGGAGTCTGGATCGACATCGCGAGGAATGAGCGTGTTGGCTTCGGGGCAATACATCATGGCGTTGCCGGAGCGAACTTCAAACGGACGGACGAGTTGATAACGCATCTCTCCAATCGAACTGCGGACTCGAACGGGTTGATCCGTCCGCAGTCCGAGCCGTTCGATGTCGGCGGGATTGAGCAGAATGATGTCGCGACGGTCCTGGCCTCGATAAAGATCCTCCTCTTCGTAAACGACGGTATTGAATTGCCCTTCCGAGCGGATCGTCATCAAACGGAATTGATTGCTTTCGGTTTCGGGGCGCGAGGGGAGTTGAATCGCGTGAAACTTGGCCTTCCCGGTCGCCGTCTGAAAGCGCTGCCCTTCGAGATGACGATCCGCGATGTGGAATTCCTTCCGTGTCTTGCCGATCTCCGCGACCGGTTCATAACCGGGAATGAGTTCTGAAATGAGCTGCCTCACGGCGTCGTGACTTTCCAGTTTTCGCCAATCGACCGGTCCATTCGTGCCCAGCACCATTCGGCCAAGCGTCGTCAAAACCGAAACTTCGCTGCGCGGGCCGGCATAGCGCGGCGGTCCACCATCGCTCAAGCGGACGTAACTAAACATCGACTCTTGAGTGGTTGGCTGCGGTTCTTCATCGCGCGGAAGCACCGGAAGGACGAGCGTTTCGCGGCCTCGCCCCCAAGCATGTCCGGTGTTGAGTGTCGTGGTCATGTAAGTCACGAAGCCGATCTTTGATATCGCTTGTTCGGCGAAAGCGGCATCGGGATTGCTGCCATAAAGGTTTCCGCCAAGACACAGCGCAGCATCCATCTCACCTCGATCGGCCGCTTCGACGCAGGCCATTGTGTCGAGGCCCGGTGATTTAGGAACTTCGATTCCCAGTCGCTGCTCGAATCGTTCGAGCAACGCTTTCTTCAACGTTGGTGTCACACCGACCGAGCCGATTCCTTGAACGTTACTGTGCCCGCGAATTGGCATCAGTCCGGCATTCGGGCGTCCGACCATGCCACGCAGCAGCGCGAGGTTCGCAATCATTTTCACATTGTTCGTCCCGTGAAGATGATGCGTGATGCCCATCGTCCAACCGAAGACAACATGCTTCGCTTTGAGATAGAGGTCAGCGACACGACTGATCTCTGTGCGTGTCACGCCAGAGCTGTGTTCAATTTCTTCCCAAGAAATCGCGTCGATTTGTTGAACGAAGTCGGCGAAACCTTCCGTTGCGTCGGCGATAAACGTCGCGTCGTGGCCGTTTCGAGCGAGCACTTCTTTCGCAACGCCTGAGAGCAAAGCAATGTCGCCACCGATGTGTGGCTGCACGTAGAGACTCGCAATCTCGGTTCCAAACAACAGGCTGCGAACATCACTCGGCACACGAAAGTTCGTAAGTCCGAGTTCTTTGACCGGGTTGATGACGATCACCTCTCCGCCATTTCGTCGCAGTTGCATGAGACTGCGCATGAGACGTGGATGATTCGACGCCGGATTGCCTCCGATCAGAATGTAGAGGTCGGCATGTTCGAGATCTTCCAATCGAATTGTCCCGGTCCCGGTGCCGATACTCGCCGCCAAGCCAACGCCGCTGGCTTGATGACAATAGAAAGAGCAGTTGTTGACATAATTGGTCCCGAACACGCGCGAGAATAACTGCAACAGAAACCCCGCTTCGTTGGACGATCGTCCGCTCGCATAGAAAAAACTGCGAGTCGGGCCGGCCTGTGTGAGCCGTCCCGCAAGTCGCTCAAAAGCGTCGTCCCACGAGATCGCTCGATAATGCGAATCTCCCGGCCCCGCATAAATCGGCGTCACCAATCGACCGCTCGATTCCAATTGTCGAGGACTCAGAGCCCGCAGTTCGTTGAACCCAAATCGTTGAAAGAATTCCGGAGTGATCCCAGCCTGCATGTCAGAGACCATCGCTTGAAACGACTTCTTGCAGACTTCCGGGAAATAGCCGCCCTCATTGACCATCCCGCCCAACTGCCCGCCCATGCCGAGCGCGCAAGTCTTGCAGGCATTCTTGCTCCGCATGGCTCGCCAGAGCTTGAGCCAGCCGACTCGATTGGCCATCCGCAGTGTGTACCCAATTGCCTTCCATCCGCCGCCGCTAGTCAGTCGCTTCATCGGTCTGCTCGTAGGGAAAATACTCGTGCCACTTCTAATAGCACGGTCGTACCATTAGATGCGAACAGTACCACCTCACTTGCTCCAAATCCAACGACGCACAATGGCTCCGGTGACGATTGCAAATCTGCGAGCGGACGTCTTAAAAAAAGTTGTGCGTTACACGCGTCGTAAATGTTTTGCTTTTGCCAACTCGTGATAGCAATCGGGCAGATCGAGCTTTTGCAACGCACCGGGCACGAACGAAGACAGCGGCCATTTGTAGTCTTCGTCTTCGGCGATGCTGGCGTAACTGTCGGGCGACTCTTTGAGCGTCACTTGAGTCACCGTCTTGGTCAGCACGGCGGCGAATGTCGCGGGCAATGTGCCCCAGCCTTTGGCGGCGAGGTGGATGTCGCGTTGGCCGAATGTGGCGAGCCATTCGAGGACTCGCAGGACGTCGAACGTCTTCTGGCCGACGTACGGGCGGTCGAGCATGATCGCATGGGCCGAGTAGAAAAAGTCGCTGCCGTAAGGACGCAGGAATTGATCCGCTCCGCAGGTGTCGGGGCGAGACTCGCCGATGCCGCGGACATCGAGAGCGTAGAACGCGGCTCCCGGTTCAGCGGCGAGCAGTTCGCGGACGAGCGGCTCTTCGGTCAGTTCAACATCGGCGGAATGATGCGCGACGTACAAGATCGCTCGCGGCGGCGTCTGCGGCGGGCGCGAGTAATGCGGCTTGTCGGTCAACAGCGTGACGAGCGCGAACATGTTTGGTTCGGTCTCGATCGCGTAGTGCGTCGCGTGCGGCTTTGGGTAGTTGCGTTTGATCGGTCGCAAGATGCGGTACTCCGGCGGCGTGTCGATGCTCGGAAGTTTGAGCGTGTCGAGGAGTGCGGCTTTGAGATCATCGCCGCCGATCGGTTTTCGTTTCGCCGCCAGTTCGCGCGACTTCTCGCTGGTGAAGGAGAAGACCGTTCGCGACTTCAACTCAGCGACTTGGCCGTGCGGAGTACACCACAACGTCTCGTCTTTTTCGATGACCGGTTCCGGCTCTGATTCAATCGCGGGCAGGCCGACGGCGTGGTTGAAGAAGCGGTACATCGCCTCGCGGTTTTCGACCGAGTAGCCGTGCTCGGTTGGGCCGATCTGCAACTGCACGTTGTCGGGATGGCCGAGCAGCGAATAGATCCGCTTGAGTCTCAAGTACGCTTCGGTGGCACCACGCACGTCGAAGAAGTCTCGCTCTTTGGCCAGAATGATGACTGGCTTGGGAGCCATCGCGGCGAGGAAGTCGCTGTGATCGAGTCCCTCGGCGAGCACGCGCGGCGAGCATTGCTCGGTGTCGGCTGGCAGTTCGTTTTCGAGATTGCGACGGAACGTCGTGACGAAGCAGCCAGGCGCGGCCATCGTCCAGCGGCGATCGAGACCACACAGCCACGTCGTCATCGTGCCGCCGCCGGAGTTGCCCGTGATGCCGACATGCTTCGGATCGACCTCTTCGCGAGACAACAAATAGTCGAGCGCTCGAATGCCGTCCCACGCGCGCCACGCCCCGAAGAATTCGCCGACGAGGAATTGCTGGTTCCCCGCGTGCAGGTGCTCAGCCACGCCGATGCCCCGTTTTGGTTTGAACTGCTCATCGACGTACTGCAAACGTTCGCCTTGCCCGATTGGGTCGAAGATCAAGCAGACGTAACCGAGCTTCGCCAACGTCTGCGCGAACGGCTGATAAGCGTCCCCCGCCTTGCCGTTTGCCGAATGCCCGCACGAACCGACGACGGCGGGAAACGGTCCTTTGCGATTCTTCGGTAGATACAGATTCGCCGTGACCAACATCCCCGGCCGGCTCTCGAAGATCACGTTCTCGATGCGGTATTGCTCGCGTTCGACGACCTTCGTCACCTGCGAGTTGAGCGGTGTCCGTTCCGGCTCCGGCCCGAAGCAGCGGCGAATCTTGTCATGCACCGTTTTGACATACGCTTCGGCGTCGCTCTTGGTCTTCAACGCGGCTTGCTCCGCGATGATCTGATCTTCGATATGTCGCACTTGATCGACAAACCAATCTTGAACGACTCGCGAAAAACGATTGAGCGGTTGTGTGGCCGCCGTTGTCTTGTCGTTCTGCGCGAACAGTTGAAACATAACTCCATTCATCGGCAGCGCAGGTAAACAGAGACTCGACGTTCCGACACTCGCCAATTTGAGAAGGTCACGACGAGAGAATTGTGCCAAACATTCCTGCGACGATTTCATGCGTTGAGTTCCTGTGAGGCGAAGCGTGTGAAAAAAGTAGCGTCAGGTTCTCGTAGCCCGGTTTTTCAAACCGGGTAGTTCTGACCCCAGCCGTTCAGTCTGACTGGTTTGAAAAAACGGTCTACGGAATTAGGTTTTCGGCGTTGACGTTCTTGTTCGCAATGATTCGACGATGATACGCGAAATCTTTCGACAGGCGATTGAGCGGCACCACCTCCCTTTTTCCTTGTCTTTTCGTGTGTTCCGTGGGTTGAAACCCCACAGTTTGAGATTTTGAATTCACACACTCGCCTGTCGGATCGGATCACGGTCGCTACCATCCCGGCTCGATCCGAGAAGGTCTGTTGTGGGCTCTCTCTTGTTGAACTTTATCCGGCGATCGTTCGCCGCTGCCTCATTGGAGAATCATTGATGGACTCCGCTGCCGACCACATCTTCCACTCGAACTCTGCATCGCAAGCGCTGCTCAAGGCGATGAAAGAACTCGGCGAGGCGACCGGCCGGACCATCAAAGACCTCGAAGGGATCACGTTGGGTGCCGCGTTTGATATCGCGGTAGAAACTCACGGCGATGAACTGCCCGATTTCTGGCGCGTCTGGAGTGAGTGGTCGATCGCTCTCGACGAGCCTCCGGCTGAGATGGGCGATCTATAAGCCAAGATTCGTAGCATAGGCGGCTCGCCTGTGCTGACCTGCCGGGCTAATCACAGGCGAGCCGCCTGTGCTACGAATGGGACGCGGTATCCAACAATCGCTCAGCAATTGCGGCGGAGTTCTCTCCGCCGGTGATCGGCAATGCGACGCACTCTTCGAGATTCCTAAACCAGGTGTGTTGCCGCTTAGCGAATTGGCGAGTGCGTGCCTGAATTTGGGTGACAGCGTCCGACAGCGTGAGCCGTCCTTGCAGGTGCTCGATCAGTTCGTGATAGCCGAGCGCTTGACTCGCCGTCAGGCTCAACGGCAACGGCTCGCTCATCAACGCTTGCACTTCATCGAGCCAACCAGCAGACATCATCGCGAGGACTCGCTCATTGATGTGGTGATAGAGCCAATCGCGCGGCGGTTCCAGCCAATAGACGTGTCGCGATCGTTCGGTTGGCGACAGCGGCTCTTCTTGATGCTGAACGGACATCGGTTGGCCCGTGAGTTCGCTCACTTCGAGTGCGCGGATGACGCGGCGAACGTCGTTCGGATGCAGACGCGCGGCAGTGGGCAGATCGACTTGTTGCAGTCGAGCAAACAACGCAACTTTGCCATCACGTTCGGCGTCCGCTTCCAGCCGTGCGCGGATTGCTTCATTCGCAGGCGGCCCCGCAAAGACTCCGCGTAACAAACTTCGCAGATACAAACCTGTGCCGCCCACGAAGAGCGGCGTGTGGCCGCGAGCGGCAATCTTCTGACAACACTGCTCGGCAGCAGCGAAGTATTCGGCCACGCTGAAGTCCTGCGACGGCTCCAGCACGTCGAACAAATGATGCGGCACGCGAGCACATTGTTCGACAGTCGGTTTCGCCGTGCCGATGTTCATACGCCGGTAAAGCGTCATCGAATCGAGCGAGACAATCTCCGCTGACACTCCGTGCCGAGCCTGTATGCGTTCGGCCAATTCGATCGCGACGTCGCTTTTCCCGCTCGCCGTCGGGCCTGCGAGAAACCAACAACGGCGAAGTAATTCAGACGGAAAACGCATGATTTAATGACCAAAGCTCAGGACATGGGGACCACGCCGAGATGATTCCACAAACAGCGGACAACAAACAACGGACCTTCACAAAAAAGATTCAGACAACTGACAAGCGCCGGTCCTCGCGACTATGCTTCGGCCCTGAATTTTCTTTCGGAGATCGCTGATGGCTCAATTTGAAGCACAAGTGGAACTCGCTTGCTCACCGACCGAGGCGTTCGAGTTTCTCGCTCGACCGGCCAACATTCGATTGATCAGCCCGCCGCAGATCATGCTCGTGTTTGATGCTGCTCCGGAGCGGCTTTCATTGGGAGCTCACATGGATTTTCGAGTGCAGGTGTATGGCGTCGTGCGATCCGCGTCTCACGAAGTCACCGTTTGGGAAGAACTGCAACGCTTCGTGGAGCGGCAAGTGGTCGGCCCGATGGGAGCTTGGGAACATGAGCATCTCTTCCATCCATCGCCTGGAGGTGTGACGGTCATTGACCGCATTGAATTCAAACCGCCGGGAGGAATGCTCGGCCTGCTCGTCAACGAGCGTAAGATTCGTGAAACGCTGGAAGACGGCTTCGAGCACCGGCACATGCAACTCGAAAAACATTTTGGAATTCCTCAGTAGACTGGCCACTTCATGTCGGATCGCCGCCCCTCTTCAGATCAACGCAACAACGCGACATTCGCCGCACTGACGATGGTGTTGACCGTGGTCTTCGGCTTTGTAGCGTTGGTGGCATTTGTGATTCCCGACGTGCTCTGGTTCGTGCTGGTTCCGGTGGGACTTGGCCTGATGATGGTCTTGCACTATTTGCTGTGGGGCCGCTGGCTGGCCAGAGCCTTGCAAGACAAAGAGCCGCCGACAAACGTGATCTCAAAACTGGGCGAACCGAACGAACGTTCGGTGAAATGAGTCGATCGCTCGACCGCAACGCCTTCTCGCGAGTTGTTCGGGATACCTTTTGTCGGATACTCTTCCCGCACCCAAATCACCTCAAAAATGCTCTGTGGCGACAAGGCCCGATGCGATGGATTCCAACCCTGCTGAACCCACTCCGACGATGAGCGGCGGTGACAATCTTGAAGAGTCGTCCATCTCCGGTTCGAGCCAGCGAGTTTGGCTCAACCGCATCTCCACGCGTTGGACGGCAGTCAATAATCCGACCCTCTTCGTGAAGCGTTACGGTCGAGCGATTCGCAAATACGTCACCACGCTGATCCACGACCCGAACGACGCTGAAGAGGTCGAACAGGAATTCATGCTGCGGATGATCCAAAAAGGATTTCACACGGCGGACTCCAACAAAGGAAAATTCCGTTACTACCTCATCACCATCGTCCGCAACGCGGCGATGCAGTGGCTCTGCCGACGCAACCAAGTGCCGATGTCGATTGAGGGCTTGGAGCACATGCCCGTTTCCGACGCCTCGCAATTGGAATGGACGAGCGACTGGCGTAAGTGCATCTTGAAGGCGGCCTGGAAAACGCTCGACAAGTACCAAAAGCGAACGACCAACAATCTGTTCTGCACTGCGTTGCGAGTGTCCGCTCAATACCCGGACGAGGATTCTCCTACGCTCGCTAAACGAGTCTCCGAAATGAGCGGCCAAGAACTCACCCCCGAAGCCTTCCGCAAACAACTCAGCCGCGCCCGTAAACGCTTCGCCGACCTCATCGTCCAAGAAGTCGCCCGCACGCTCGTCGAACCCACACTCGACGGCATCAAAGACGAACTGAATTGCCTCGACTTGATGAAGTATGTCGAAGGCTATCTGCCGGAGTGAGTTCGTTTACAAATTCTAAAAATCGGCAACCATGCTCTCGCGACAAATAGTTCTTGAATCTGGGTGGCACGAGTATGAGTTTGCGATCGTCATTCATCACACGATGTCGTCTGCTGGGGACTCACCGGGATGCTTGCGCCGGTTTGCGTGCTGTCGTAGCCAGGAAGCTCACTTAGCAAGTGGCGATATTGGTTAGATTGAATCACCCGTACCAAGGCTTGAATGCGCGGGTCGTTCTCGCTGTGGTTGGTAAAGCAGAGATCGTAGCCTTCACTTCGCACCGGCAAAAAACGGAGACCGGCTTCATCGGCGACAAGCTTTAGGCAAACACCAGCGTCTGCCCAACCGCAGCGAATTGCTTCAGCAACTCCGCGATGATCGCGAGCAAGTCGGCGCGGCGCGGGGCGATCGTTGAACAACTCATCGAGACACTGTCGAGCCCCTGAACCAGGTTCCCGTCCAATCCAAGTTATGCGATCTCGCAACAGGCCGCGAATCGTGGAAGCGCTAATGCTTGCGCCAACCGCGACACCGTCCTCCCACGAGGCGACTCGCAATAGTGTGGACGGTTCGCTGACGATCTCGCGAACCGGAGTCGCGTTGCCCGAATCGGAATCGGCCGTGCTGAGATGCACACCCGCGACATGCACAAGACCCTGCTGGAGCAGTTCCAGCGCTTGTCGGCTGGAACGCGGGAAGACAATCAAGCGATAACCCGTTGTCTGCTCATAAAGGTGAGCCAGCAGACCGACTGCTGGATCGCAACTGGCCATGACCAGCGTGCTGTCGGCAAGTTGGTTGTTGGCAGTCGGCTTGTCTGAGGAACTGACACCATCGTGAGGGATCTCTCCCAACGGAGTCGCTTCAACGGGATAGAACAGCCGATGCTCCCCAACACTCGCGCACCAAAAGCGGCTTTGCGAATGAGGTGACAACCATGCCCAAGCGGGTGATGTTGCTCTCGCGGTTCGCGACTGACCGGTGCCGAAGAGTTCCTCGACAGTGCATTCCAACGCCTTTGCCAAACCAAGTGCCGCCGCAACCGACGGCACAAGCCGTTCTGCTTCGATAGCGCTCACGGCTGTGCGAGAGATTCCCGCGCGTTCGGCGAGTTCGGATTGGCTCCAATTTCGCGCCGAACGGCGGTCACGGACTCGGTTGTGGGCATTGGGGGAACTCGACATGACCGTGGCACCTGATGACAGCATCGAATTATTTGAGCTTTGGCAGTGCTTTGTCGCGGCTGAGCTATTCTAGGCAAGGATGGCGTGAGGAAATGCGTCACGTCAAACGATCGTGCAGTTTTGAAGATTGCGTGGCCGTCGCGAACTCCGCCAACTCTCGGATCAGTGTCGCGAGAGCGGATCGCTTGTCAGAATCCG
>JAYUFI010000813.1:0-3866 GCA_043738805.1 Planctomycetaceae bacterium
CAAACCGCCGCATGACATTCCTCCTCCTTGAGGCAAATTCCACTCACGTGGTTTACCAGCGCTCTCCAGTTTCGCAAATAGAATGTCAACACGGCCTAGGTTTTCTGAGGTTTTTGTAATTGGGATTTTCGTTGGTGTTCAATCTCGGCGCGGATGTTAAGCGTGCTGAAGGGGTGGTCTTCAGAAAATGAGTTGTTGGGTTTGCGGTCACTGACTTTATCGGCGTTGATGTCGTCGGTTGTTTGAGAGAGCGAGCGTTGAGCGGAGCGGGCGATCGGGTCGCGGTTTAGCGAGTTTGTGGCTGCCTTGTTTTGCGTATGCGGCGGCCTCTCCACACATCCCTTCGTGATTCCTGGACGCGAGTCGCGTCCGGCTCCCGCGCGGTGGCGGGACACTGAGTCGGTTTTGCGATCCTCTCGCGAGCGGCGGGCCGTTCTCATCAGCTTGGCGTTCGTGCGATCGTGGCCGAAGCCGCGACCGGAACCATGTGCCACCTCGAACTGGCCCGCCGCCGCGAGGGTCTGGCTTCGTCATCGAAGTCAGGCCAAGACCTCTCCGCATCCAACGGCTGCTCTCTGAGTTGATCGGTGTCTGTTTTCTTTCTGCCGTTCAGGGTTGATGAAGTCGTTGCTCAGGGCGCGATGCCTCAAGAGCTTCTGAGGACGAACGAGTTTTGCAACAGGCTCATGCGGTCAGGTGACGATCACTCGCGACTGTTGCTGCTGACGACGTACCGCTTCCGGACCGCTGCAACAATACGGTTGCTGATGTTTGAGCATGTGCCAGATCGAGACCGCTAGGCGACGCATCACCGCCACACGCGCGATCTTCGAACCGCGACGATGTTTGACTTGCCGATACCACACGCGCAGCCAGCCGTCCTTCTTGAGCACATGCAGCACAAGCTGCCCCAGAATGAAGCGTGCCACGGCGCTTCCTTCCTTCCTTCCTTCCTTCCTTCGTGATCGAACCAAGCCGCTCAAGCCCGAATTCCGGCAGCGCGGAGTCAATCCCCAAAAGTTCGCCAAGCTCTTCGGGGTCGTGAACCGGGACATCTCACCGATTCGCGAGGAGAGCGCCAAACTGCTATAGGACGACGCTCCCGGCAGAGTCGCCAACATCTTCGCCTGAGTATCTTGTTCTTGCCGCTTCGCGATCCGTTCTTCCAAGACTTGCTTCTGCTGATCCAGCAAGGACCACTGCGACAAGCACTGGTCCATTTCGAGTCGGTCCATCTCCGGCAACGACATCGTTTTCAACCACTTCCAGGCTTTGATCGTTTGAATGCCCTTCGTGGGACACTCTTGAGCCAGGTTGTGCTTCAGCAACAAATGACGCACGCGATTGATGACCCGTGTCCGTTGTGCGACCACCCGCTGCCGCATCGCGGTCAATTGCCGAGCCTCCGCATCGGCGGCCGAGGGAGGTTGAACTCGCTTGAGCCCCGGCACGCGCTGCCCCGCCTGCAACCGCTGACGATTGACCCACAACAATTCCCCGAGCCGATTCGCATCTCGCCGATCCGTCTTCGTCTTCGTCTTCGACCGCTCATCCGCCTGCACCAACACCACCTCGCGGCAACCGTATTCTCGCAGCATCGCCACGAGCCAATCGTTGAACCCACACACTTCCAAGATCACCACAAACCCGCCGGCTGTACTCGACCGTTCGCGAATCTCCGCCCAGAACTGCCGCACCCGCTCCCATTCCGTACTGACCTGCCGCCGCAACACCACGTCTCCCGCTTCGTCGCGCACGCTCACCGTCAACTGCTTGCTGTGTTGATCCACCGCCACGTAAAACATGATCCGTTCTCCTGTCGTTGAGGTTCTGGAATCTCTAACACACACTTCCAAACCTTAACCTCAGGAGAACCTCTCTTTCAGAACATCAGCCAGCTCGCCTGTAGCTTTTGAAAACACTTCGGTCCAAGCATGGCGGCCGGATGCAATTTGCACTAGTTCGAATTTGCACTAGTTCGATTTCCAACGCCTCACGCCCTGGCAATGGTTGCCCTAAGCGTGGGGTGTTTTCTTTCTCCTGCGCTGGCCTGGTGTCGGCGCGTCAATTCGAAAGGCTCACACATGAAAGTGCTGGTGATCAACAACGATGGTGGAGGATTCGCAGACTATGTGGACGTGCCGGAGGGCACGACGGTACCCTTGCGGTCGTTGAGGAACAGGCGACTGGACTTGGCCGTAAATCCTGCTTCCAGCAAATCGAGATGGCCGTCTCCATTGAAGTCCGCGGCGACACCCGATTGGCTTTCTTCGCTGGGCAACGAGTCCTTCAAAGTCAGCGTGCCGTCTCCGGCATTGAGATAGATGCGATGTGGTTGCTTGGCCCAGCCGAAGGTGGTGACGTCTATGTCGCCGTCTTGTTCGATATCCACCGCCGCGAGTCGATAACCCATCGTGCTCTCGGTCAGAGTCTGCGTGAGCTTGAACAGCGTCTCACGCTGCCGAGCTTCCGCAGTCGGAGCTTCCTGAAACCAAACCTGCTGTCCCGATCCGTCCGTCGTGGCGATCAACAAGTCGAGATCACCGTCCCCGTCGAGATCACCGATCGCAGATGCCTCGCCCAACCACCGATCCGAGCTGCCAGGGACCAATCTGGGAGCGTGTTGCTGGATGGCTTCCGACGGTAACGCGACGAACACAGGATGCCGGTTTTCGTTGGCTAGAGCGAAGTCGAAATGCCCATCGCCGTTGATGTCTGCGATCGCGCAACCACGAGTGTGCGAGCCAGAAGTCTGCATCGTCCCTACGACGAACGTGCCACGTCCGGTGTTCCACCAGAACTCCGTGTCTTTGCCGTTCTGCGTCACAAGCGCATCGAGATCGCCGTCTTGATCCAGGTCCGCGACCGAGACACTCGTCGGTTCGATCGTGCTGACGATGCGTTTGCCGGGCGTGAAGACTCCCCGGCCATCATTGAGCCACACCTGCCCCGGCTTCTTGTCCTGACGCACGATGAGCACATCGAAGTCACCGTCTCCACCGAAGTCGCCGATGGCCAGATCGCGCTGCTGTTCGTCCGCGTCCCCCAGCTTGGAGGAGCCAGCTACAAACTTGCCCGTGCCATCGTTGAACCAGATCTGAGCCGGTCCATGCTGAACCGTGACCGCATCAAGGTCGCCGTCGTGATCGAGGTCCGCCACCGCGATGGCCCGAATCCCGCCATCACCCAAAGCTGTCGGCCCCGCCTCAAACTTTCCCGAACCGTTGTTCAACCACACGCGGCCCGGCTGATTCTGAGATCCGATAATCGCATCGAGATCACCATCGCCATCCCAATCCCCGGTGGCGATCGACGTTCCTTCTCCCTCGCCCAAAGTCTGCTCGCTGTCGATGAATTGCCCTTTGCCGTCGTTCTTCCAAGCCCGCGAGCCGCTCTGCGCCGTGACGATAAACGCATCGAGATCACCATCCCGATCGACATCTCCCAGAGCCGTCGCCGCTGCTGGTATGTCCCCGATCCGCTGGGTGCTCAACCGAAACTCTCCCGCAGCAGCCACTCGCGATCGCGGAACAGCCACCGGCAATAACTCACCCACCGACTTCTTCTTATCTTATCGAGTGCCAGCTTCGCCACCGCATCAACCGTCGTATTGAAGAAGATCTGATGAGGCGGCGAAGTCATTGCCAGAACAAGGTCGAGATCCGAATCGCCGTCCAAGTCTGCCAGTGCCATGTCGTATGGACTGAGACCATTCAGAATCTGCGGTCGTGGACTGAAGGTTCCGTGCCCATCGTTAAACCACACAGTAGAGGCTATCCGAAAAGAAACACCGTGATTTCCGCAGCAATTTGCAGCCTGCCATTTCCGCAACAGCGGAGAACGGCCAGGAAACACCGCCTCCATCC
>JAYUFI010000814.1:0-1418 GCA_043738805.1 Planctomycetaceae bacterium
CAGGAGTTGAAATCGCAGTTGCTGAAGTTGACTCCGCAGAATTCTTCGTTGCCACCCAGCAGTCAGCACCCGCACGCGAAGCCGAACACTCCGAAAAGCAAATCCCCACTCAAGCGTGGCGGGCAGCCGGGACATCCGCGTCACCAGCGCGTGTTGATTCCGTCGGAAGAATGCCAAGAGGTGATCCCGCTGCGTCCGCGCGTTTGCTCCGGCTGTGGCGAACGACTGAAAGGTGACGATCCGGAACCACGGCGTCATCAGGTCTGGGAGCTGCCGGAGATCAAGCCGCTCGTGACCGAATATCAACAACATCGTTTGGCCTGTTCGTGTTGCGGAAAGACGACCTGTGCGGCGTTGCCGCCAGGCGTTCCCAACGGTCAGTCGGGGCCGAATCTGGTGGCCTTCACAGGACTGTTGATGGGCCACTTCCGACAGAGCAAGCGTCGTGCGGCCTTGTTTCTGCAAGACCTGCTGAAGTTCCCCTGCTGTCCGGCGCTGACGGTCAAAATGCAAAACCAAGTGGCAGCCGCTCTGAAGCCACCCTACGACGAACTGCAACAAGCACTGGCTGAGCAACCGCAAGTCTTCATGGACGAAACGCCCACCAAGCAAGCGAACCAGAAGGCTTGGTTGTGGACAGCGGTGACTCGTTTGTTTGCCGTCTTCGCGATTTTCTCCAGCCGCAAGGGTGACGCCTTGCCCAAGCTGCTCGGCGACAATTACGGCGGCATCATCAACTGCGACCGAGCCAAGATGTATTGGCAGGCCGAGCGATTGCAGTGGTGCTGGGCTCATCTCAAACGTGATATTCAGGCCTTGATCGATCATCCGGATCGCCAAGTTCAACGACTGGGACACGATCTGATGCGGCCCGTCAAACTGATGTTCCAACACTGGCGGAACTACAAGTCTGGCGAAATCGACTGGGCGACGTTCGGCGTTTCGATGAGCCCCATTCGCGAGAAGATCAACGGCTTATTGCAACGCGGCGCGTTCAGCGGCAACAGCCGCCTCGTCGGCATGTGCCAAGAACTCCACAACCACCGCGAGTGGCTCTGGACCTTCGTCGACAACGAGGGCATCGAACCGACCAACAACACGGCGGAACGCGCGCTACGCCCCGCCGTGATCTACCGCAAGCTGTCCTTCGGCACTCAAAGCGAAAGCGGCAGCCGCTTCCTCGAACGCATCCTCACCGTCTCCGAAACCTGTCGCCTCCAAAATCGTTCGATCTACGATTACATCGTCTCCGCCGTCCGTGCTCACTTCAATCAACAGCCAATCCCGTCACTGCTCCCATGCCCGTGAACGGTTACCACTAAACCGAACAACCCTCGAAACTGCGATCACTCATGAGAACCGACGAACTGCTCATCGTGTTGGTGATCGGAGCGGTGCTCGCCGGTGGGCCGATTGTC
>JAYUFI010000815.1:0-3860 GCA_043738805.1 Planctomycetaceae bacterium
CTCGAAGAGCGCACTCAAGTGCTGAGCGTTGCTCCAGATAGCAAGTTTCAGGCGACGCTGTTGATCGACCAGTCTGACCGCAACGACATCAAGATGGGCGATGAAGTCGAACTCAAGTTCGATCATCTGCCGGAGCGAACCTATCTCGGGAAGGTCGCCAAGTTTTCGGATGAACCGCTGACGTTCGTGCCGCCGTTACTCTCCAACAAACTTGGCGGACAAGTGCCGACAACCAGCGATGAGCAAGGCCGCGAACGGCTCGTCAGCCCCGCTTATCAAACGACCGTCGTGCTCGATCAAGACGTCCCGCTGCTCCGCACCGGAATGCGTGGCCGTACGCGTTTCTTGGTCTCACATCGCTCTTCCTGGGAGTGGATCTGGCGATACCTGAAGACGACGTTCCATTTCCGTCTGTGATCGCGACGTAACGATCAACGACTCAGCGGCCAAGTGCCAGATCGCTACTTCACGAACTCATCGAAGAAGTCGAGCGGGTTCGGTTCGGAGCCGTTTTCGGCATCTTCAACTTCGGTTGTCAACAGATCATGGCTGACCTCTTCGCTCACGAGGAAGTCAAAGGAATCGGCGTCAACGTTGGATGACGAGTCTGAGTCTGATGTCGGAATCTCGGCAGCGATCAACGAAGGCTCGATGCTCGGCCACTCGGCAACGACTGCCGCAACGGGAACGATGACGGCTGTCGCCAACGGCACGGCATTCGACATCGCGACCGGTTGAGCAACCACTGTCGCGATCGGCTGAGCAACCACTGTCGCGATCGGCTGAGCAATCGCTGTCGCGATCGGCTGAGCAATCGCTGTCGCGATCGGCTGAGCAATCGCAGGAATTACTGGCTGAGCGACGGCCATCGCGAGTTGAGCCACAGGAACGACAGGTTTCGCGACGGGGATCGCTGCGGCTGCCGTTGTTTCATCCGAGGGCGATGTTGTCGCCGTGAGTGCCTCTTCGACCGGACGGACATATCCGTCAGGAAGGCCAAGCAGCACTGCTTGCGTCCACGCGGCGAGTTTGTCGTCAGGCATTCCAGTCGTACGTTCGATCGTCAAGACCGCATCGCGACCGATCGTGGGGAGGAATGCGCGGACTTCCAATCGTCCATTGTCGAGATACCGAAACGTCACTTCGATCGGCGTACGAGCGGGGAGGCCGATCATCAGTCGCGACACAACGCACTTGCCGATCTGTGTCGCGTTGTTGCCGCTCGCGTCCCCGCCTTCGATCACCCGAACGGAAACACTCCGCTGGCTTTCGCGAAAGGTCACGAACGTGTGCGTCTTCTCGGCAGGAAGCGGTGTGTTTCTCGCGATCATGAGCTGCCGTCGATTCATGCCAGTCGATGACGAAAGGCCGAGCACTCCCAAATCGTGCGAGTTGACGTTCTTGACGCGCAGCGGCGGCTGGCCGGAGTTCGCACTGTTGAGCAACGACTGCCCATAAATCGCAGCTCCTTGAGCGACTGCTTCGTCCATCGACAGTGACCGGTCCACTTGGAATCCGGTTTCCCGCTCAAGCATCTCGGCGATCATCGGCATTCGACTCGAACCGCCGACAACCAACACACGCGTCAAATCGGAGTACTGCAACTTCGCGTCGCGAAGCAGTCGCTTCACTGTCAGCTCGGTTCGATCGACAAGATCGCCAGTGAGCATTTCGAATCGCGCTCTCGTAAGTGACAGCCGCAGTCGCTTCCCTTCATGGGCGAACGCGATTTGCACTTCCATGCGAGTCGAGAGCGATCGCTTGGCATCTTCGGCTTCGGCTCGCAAGCGATATCGCGCAACGGGATCTTCTCGCGGGTCGATGTGGTGCTGTTGGAAAAACTCAGTCGCCACGAAGTCCATGATGCGATTGTCCCAGTCGATGCCGCCGAGTTCGACATCTCCCGCCGTTGCCAGCACGACGAAACAGTTCTGCGAAATCTCCATCAAAGTGACGTCAAACGTGCCGCCGCCGAGATCGTAAACCAACACGATTTCTGTCTTCGGATTTGGCTCGGCGGGATTGAGAAAACCTTGTTGAACCCCGTAAGCGATCGCTGCGGCAGTCGGTTCGTTGATGATGTCGATGACGTCGAGTCCCGCCATTCGGCCTGCATCTTGAGTGGCTTTACGACGCGGTTCATTGAAGTACGCCGGCACCGTGATGACCGCCTTGCTGATCGGGCCGAGTCTTGTTTCCGCATCATGCTTGAGCTTCTTGAGGATCAACGCTTGCAGGACTTCTGGCCGCAACAATTCTCCGCGCACCGGATGCCGATACCACGTCTGTCCCATTTCTCGCTTGGGGTGCATGGCGATTCGATCCGGCTCAAACTCCGCTGCCTTCACCGCCTCTTTGCCGATAATCGCCCCGGTCTTGTCGAGAAACACGACGCTGGGAGTCGTCAGGTCGCCTTCTGTGTTCACGATCGTCGTCGCACGTCCCTGAGCATCAACGTGCGCGACCACAGAAAACGTCGTTCCCAAGTCAATTCCGATCACTCGATCTGTTGCTGTTTCTGTCATCACGCGCGTTCTCTCGACGAGTTCTAAAACTTTTTGACGGCGACACACTGACGGACTTCACGAACCAAGATGAGACAACAGCGTATTCACGATCCCTCCGCAGCGAAACGATGGAGGTGATAGCCTGGAGCGACGGCGATGGAATCTCTAGCCTGCCGACTCACGGTCATTTCGCTTGACCGTGAGTCTATCCCCTAACCACTCGCGAGTTCTGGTTTCCATGTGGGCCAAGGTGAAACATCTGCTGGAATTGATTCGGTTCAGCCACACCGTGTTCGCGATGCCGTTTGCTCTGTTGGCCGCGATCCTCGCTTGGCATTCACGTGCTGAATCGTTTTCGACACGAGAGTTGTTGGGCATCTTGCTGTGCATGGTCTTCGCGAGATCGGCGGCAATGGCCTTCAACCGATTGGTTGATTGGAAGTTCGATGCGAGCAATCCGCGAACGGCCACTCGACATTTGCCCGCAGGACTGCTGAGCGGGACGGCCGTCATCGTCTTCACATTCGTTTGCAGCGCAGCGTTTATCGCTTCGACATTGCTCTTCTGGCCTAATCCTTGGCCGATTCGACTCGCGGTTCCCGTGTTGCTGTTTCTGTTGGGTTACTCGTATGCCAAACGATTCACCAGCTTGTGCCATTATTGGTTATCAGCCGCGTTGATGCTGTCACCGATCGCGGCGTGGATCGCCATTCGAGCAGAAGTCGCTTGGACGCCAGTCAGTCTTGCGGGAGTCGTTTTCTTTTGGGTCGGCGGGTTCGACATTCTGTATGCGTGCCAAGATGCGGACTTCGATCGCGCCAACCAACTCCGCAGCATCCCCGCTCGATGGGGGGTTGGCCGCGCGTTGAAGCTCGCTGCCCTCAGCCATTTATTGACGGCCGTATGTCTCTTTGCATTCTGGCAAGCCGCAGGACTTGGGACTCTGTTTTTGGTGGGGATCATCGGCGTCACGCTGTTACTCGCGTATGAGCATTCGCTAGTGCGACCGGATGATCTCAGCCGAGTCGGAGTCGCGTTCTTCAACGTCAACGCGGTCATCGGTGTCGGTCTGCTATTGCTCGGAGTCGCAGACCTGTGGGTCAGGCTGTAGCACGATGTCATTTCAGCACGACGGGTAAGACCTGTGGGTCAGGCACCACCTCTCGCTTGCGTGTCGTGCTAACGACCTTGTGTGTCAGGGAGGTTATTTCGGCTCCGTTCCTAAGTTGGAATTCGGAACACGCGACCCTCGAAGCCACAGCCGAAAGCGATCGAGGAACAAGTAGACCACCGGGGTCGTGTAGAGCGTCAGCAGTTGGCTGAAGATCAAACCGCCGACGATGGCGATGCCGA
>JAYUFI010000816.1:0-10182 GCA_043738805.1 Planctomycetaceae bacterium
GATGCCTGAGAGTGATGTCCCAAGCATTGTCGTGGAGGCTCACGCTTTTTCCGCAGATCAATTTTCAACACGCTGAAAACTGCAAAAGTCGAACTTAGAGCTATCCGATAGTTCCGGTCCACTCCCCGTTCGTCAACTGCTTCCCGTCGGTCGGAGTGGTTATTTTACCAGAAAACGGTTCCTGACACCTTTATTCACCCCTTTATTCACCCGGCTCCTGACACCTTTTATTCACCTTTTATTCTCCTGGTGTTCCTTGAGGAGTTCGCGATGAGCGCGAGTTCCACATGATGAGCTTTGCGAATCTCGGTGCTCACTCATTCGTTGTTCATGCTGTGCCCGGTCGCGTGTTCTAATTGGCGAAAGCTGCTTCACTTCATCTGCCGTCCGCTGCCGGACAAGACCACCTCCAGTCAATATCCAGCCACCGTTAGTGGCGGCGTCCTTCGGGTATGCCAAGAGATACTTGTCATTCTCCTCTGCATTTTCATGTAAGTTCGCCTTCCAAACGATGATGAATCTCCCTGCCTTTATTTGCTCGGCCAATTTCGGAAAGTACAAAACGTCCTTGCCTAAGTCCTCCAGTGATGACGGCCCCACATTCTTGCGGTCGAAATACCAGTGGTACGCGATCCCGAAATCCCTCAACTCGGCGCGTACATTTTCGGGCGTTCCGATGCCGCCTAGCTTGGCACCAGGCACCTCTTTTGCCGTCCGTTCATTGATCTGAACATTGGCTGGCTTCTGAGGTGGAATGTTCTCGACGCTCTTTTCATGAGGCAAAGACGGAGTGCTTTCCTTTGAACAGCCAATGAGACCAGCCAGTAAAGTCACGATAAAAAATCGCAATAACTGATGTGTCATGTTTCACCTTAGAGGCTTGGATACGGGATGACGTCGGGCGGAGCCGATTGTCTTGGTTTCACTTGAGATCAGGGCAGAGGGAACGGGTGTGCGAATTTCAGAAAGTGCCGTTGCGAGTTTGAGAAGTAGAAAACGGATTGGCTGCAATTTCTGAAATTCGCCCCCCCGCCCCCCCGCCTTTCCAACGTCATGACACGATTTCCGGAAGCTCGTAGCCTTTACGGCGCGGGCGGTCGAGGAGTTGGTTGGCTTCGTCATCGCCGAGGAATTTTTCGGCTGCGGGATCCCATTGCAAATTGCGACCGAGTTGGCGGCCGATGTTGCCGAGATGAAAAATCGTCGCGGTGCAGTGGCCGCACTCGACGTCGGCGACGGGGAGTTGGCCGGACTCGATGCTGTCGAACCAGTTGTTGATGTGGGCGACGGTGTACGACGGGCCGTCGGGGAGTTGCACGTTCTCGATCAGTTCCTTCGGATTGGAATGCACGCTGCCTCGGCGGATTTCGACTTTGCCTTTTTCGCCGATGAAGATCGCTCCGCTGATCGAGCCGGTGCTCAGGTCCATGCGAGTGCCGTTGGCGTACTCGAACGCGAGCGACGGGCGGCGGCAGAGTTGCCAGCCACGCTCGCGCGATTCCGGTTCGGTGTAGCGCGGCGGGTCGAGCGGCGGGCCATCGACCAGCACTTTGACCGGGCCGGTCGCGTCCATGCCGAGCGCCCATTGCACTTGATCGAACGCATGGCCGCCCCAGTTCCCCATGGTGCCGGTGCTGAAGTCGCGGCTCTCCATCCAGCCGGGCTTCCCTTCGCACTCGAACAGGTTCGAGTGATACGGCCGCAGCGGCGACGGCCCGCACCACATGTCCCAATCGAGTTCCGCCGGGATCGGTTCCGCCGGCAGGTCAACAATCCACGGGCTGTTGAGATTCGGCGCAATGACCTGTTGGACGTGCCCGATGCCGCCGTTGCGAATGAACGCGCAGCCGTCGCGGTTCGGAATCGTCGAACGCTGCTGACTGCCGACTTGCACGATGCGGCGATACTTGCGAGCCGCCTCGACCATGCGGCGGCCCTCGACCACGCACAGCGTCAGCGGCTTTTCGACATACACATGCTTGCCCGCCTGACACGCCGCAATCGCGATCAGCGCGTGCCAATGCTCCGGCGTCGCGATCATCACCGCCTCGACGTCCTTGCGGTCGAGCACCCGCCGATAGTCCTGCACCACGTCCTTCTCAGTGATGTTGACCTTGCGAGCCGCCAGTTCCGCTCGCGTCCGATGCACATCGCACGCAACAACGATCTGAGTCCGCGGAGGCAACCCAGGGTCTATGTAGCTCTGCCCGCGCCGCCCGCAGCCGATCAACGCCACGCCGACACGATCATTCGCTCCCGGCCGATCGCCCTGAGCGAGAGCGCTGCGTGAGATGAAAAGGGGAGCCACTGCAATCCCATGGCGAAGGAAGTCGCGGCGAGTCGGGCAACGTGGCATCGGAGATTCCTTGAATGACAGTAATCCTCTCCACCTCTGCGTCGAGAATTATCGGAGTGGATTACTTCATGGATGGTGACGTCAGCGATAGATTGACGGCATGTGGAAATTCTGGTGGCAAATTCTGAAAGACACGCCGAAGCTGGCTTGGCACTCGGCCCATCGTATCGAAGGACTTGCCTCGGTAATCCTTTTCGTGCTGATACTCTTCAATCAGAAAATCGGAGAAGCCGCGCCGCATTGGCTTGCCGTGCATCCGATTTGGCTTTGGATCCCACTCGGCGTCATGTTTTTGCACCTGGTAGCGATGTGCGTTTATGAAAAATACGCAGAGAGTGAACGGCGCAGAACGGAGTTAGAGGCACGACTCAATTTGATGAACGATTCTCGTGGACGAGTCGCGTTGTTCCTGGACCGGAACAGGCATTTTCGCGAGGAGGGAGATTACTGCATTTGGAAAATAGGCGTAACAAACGCGGGGCGTATCCCGCCGGAGGACGTTGTAGTTCGAATTGTCGATGCTACAGCCGAAGGCGAGAACGCAACTTCGAGAGTCGCGAAAGCGGATGAAATCAAAGACATGCTGCTTGAGCACACGCATCATCGAGATAGTTTTCGAATTCCCAAAATCGTCGTTGACGACACGTTTGATTTCGTGCGTGCTACAAAAGCCACTGCAAAGATTGAATTGTGCCATGCCACGAGAAACCCAATAACGAAAGAGCCTGATGCGACTTTGGGAAGACTGGAGCCGGGAGCCTATCGGTTGCGATTGCGCGCCGAGGCGGCAAATGCGGATGCTTCAGAAATGACCGTCCTCGTCTGGAGTGACGAGTTCCTGAAACTTCATGTGAAACAAGTCACTTAAGCGGCGATTAAATTTCGAGTCGAACAAACGACGGGCAAGAGTGCCCGTCCTACTTCTCGACAAACCAAACATTGCGATAGCGGACTTCGCTGTTGTGGTCTTGCAGGTTGATCGGGCCGGGTTCGGGGCCTTCGCGGGGCGGGAATCGGGTGTTCCGATCTAGCCGGCTCATGATATCATCGAAACCGGAATCAGGAGAAAGAACATGACCGAAGACCCCGAACTGCTGATCGGATTGAGCGCCGGTGAATTGGAAGCGTTGGCCGATGGTGTTTTATCGCCCACAGTCCAGAAACGCCTGGATGAATTGTTGGCCCGCAATGCGGAAGGCCCGCTCTCCACACTAGAGCAAGCCGAACTTGACCGACTCTTGGATCGGGTCGATCACCTGACGACCGTCAAGACACGGGCGAAGTATACGTTGCACCAAAGGGTCGCAGTGAGTCGCACATGAGCGACTACGTTCCTGTCGGATTGCAGCGCGAAATTCGCGACCGCTTCGCCAACTGTTGTGCCTATTGTCAGACGGCCGAGCATTTATGCGTCGCGATTTTTGAAATCGAGCACATCGCGCCCCGTTCGGCGGGCGGATCGACGGTCTTCGAGAACACATGTTTGGCTTGTCCGACATGCAATCGGTTCAAAGCCGATCGCCAAGCGGTGGCCGACCCTGCCACCGGCGAAGAGGTTCCGCTCTTTCATCCGCAGAGAGATGCCTGGACGGACCACTTTGAATGGAATGAGGACGCCTCGGAAATCGTCGCGTTGACACCGACCGGCCGAGCGACCATTGCCGCGTTGCGGATGAACCGCCCCCAACTGATTCGCGTTCGCCGAATGTGGGTCGCGTTGGGCGAGCATCCACCCCACCTGGAGTGAGATCACCGCCTGTTTCGATTTGCTTTTCTCGCGAAGCCGAGGTCCGCAATCCAGACTTCACCGTGTTTGGGTCGGGGCGTCATCAAGCAGGTCCAGTACTTCCTGTTCCACGGAACGCGAACGCAACAAATCCAACGAGTCGTGGTCCGCCAATTCGATAATCTGGCTCACCAGCGATTCGACCTGCTGGCACGTCGATGAATCCCATCGCTTCAACTTCTCGTCGAGTTCCATCGCCAAATTGGACATCAGGACGTCCTCCCAAATCAGACATTCAATCTCAGTGCCACTTTCCGATTCTTCTCAGGAACTCGGCGGACGTCAACGTGGTCACTGATCGTTCTCGTCGGGTTCGGCATTGGGCACTTTTGCCAGAACGGCGAGGTATTGCTCGCGGCTGCCTCGCGCGGCTCGTTCTTTCAAGTAATCCTGCGTCAGCAAGGCCGACATTTTTTCGGCGACGGACGTGGAAACAAACTGGTCAATGGAAACGCCCTCAAGATCCGCGACCGACTGCAAGTTCTTGTGAAGCGATTCGGGCAGACGAACAACGAGTGTACTCATGGCAGTTTTCCAATTCGTGTCAGAAACTCGGCAGGCGTCACCGCCTCCAAGCCGAACTTGTCGATCCCGGCGAAATCCGTTTTGTTGAAGGTGACGATGAACTCGCAACCCGCTTTGACGGCCAGTTCCAACAGCATGTCATCATCGGCGTCCGTCAGGTAAGGACGCCAGAGGAAAAAGATTTCGTGGTGTTGCGCCGCCGCACAATGATAGTTGATGAGGCTCTGCACGTCCGATTCCGACATCGCCAATCTCGGCAGTTCTCGCAGCAGGACTTCCTCATATTCAAAGACCAGCGGCACGGAAAGATGAACGTCGAACGCATCGGTTCCGACAAGCGACAGCAACTGAAACGCTCGGCCACGATTCGAGCGCAGCCCGGCAATCAGCACATTGGTGTCGATGACGATTTGAGGCTTCGGCATCAGCCCAATGTAGCCCTGTCGCTCCGCGACAGGAAAGCCGAACGGTCCATCAACGTCGTTTGCAACCTACGCCCCCGAAACGATCGGCTACTTCTCGACAAACCAAACATTGCGATAGCGGACTTCGCTGTTGTGGTCTTGCAGGTTGATTGGGCCGGGTTCGGGGCCTTCGGGCAGGGGCGAGGAGGTGGTGGCGTGTGGCAGTTCCACGTTGTCGTGAACGACGACTCCGTTGTGCCGCACGGTCATGCGAGCGTTCTTCGTCTTCTGGCCGTTGGCGAATTGAGCGGCCGTGAAATCGACGTCGTAGGTTTGCCACGACAGCGGTGGGAAGGACATGTTGAGGTCCGGTTCCTTGATCGAGGGGATGCCGCCGCACTCGTGGTTGTGAGGCTTCAGCCCGAACGAATCGAGCATCTGCACTTCATAGCGGCATTGCAGATAACACCCGCTGTTGCCGCGGCTCGGCACGAGCGGGCCATACGGAATCTGAAACTCGATGTGCAGCGTGCCGCTCTGATGCTTGAACTTGCTGGTCGCCCCTTGCATCAGGAGTTCGTCCTTAGTCACGCGGCCGTTCTCAAACTGGTCGGCGTTTTTACCATCGAACAGCACAACCGCGCCCTTCGGCGGCTTGGCTCCGAGCGTGGGACTCTTGCGAACGATCCGCTTCAGTTCGCCGATGACTTTCCCGTCCGTCGAGAGCACCATCACACCGTCTTTGATCTTCGCCGTGTACTCGCCCGCCTTGAACGTGGTGACACCCTCGACCGTTTCACCGTCGAGCGGCGTTGCTTCGGCTTTGTCCCAACCGTCACCGGGCAATCCGCCGTCCCGCCACACCGCGTGAAACTTTCCCTTGCCGATCGCGATGACCTGCACGCCAAGCTTTTTCTTGCTGCTGGACTGCGTGACTTCACCGACGTATTCGCCTTGAACTTGGAAGTCGAGATCGCTGGACGCAACCTCCTTCAGCTCGATAGCCCAAAGCTGAGCTGCGGTCATGACAGACAGCAGCATCAAAGTGAACAACGTGGGAAGGACGCGAGTTTGCATAAAAAGTCCTCTCATTCTTTTGCGAGCACTCGCTCGCAAAACAATCGGTCCTGTTCTCGGTTGCGCGATGTGTTACAAACCGCCGATGCTGACGATCTTGCCTTGCGGAAGCTGCTTTGGCCAGTCGGTCGCCGTCTGTTTGAGAGGCTTGCGCTGATGACATTCCGAATTCATTGTCACGTGAAACGTCCGCCTTCGTTCACGCATCGAGTGAGCGCGCGTCATCGTAATATCTGTCGCGTCGTCGCTCTGAGCTTGTTCGGGTTGCTTTCGTTGTGTTGGGCGACTGCGTCTCCGAACAAGGCTGTTGCGGAAGAATTTTTGATCGGGGCTCCGTTTCAGAAAGCGATTGATCAATCGGCTGGGCGAAGTTGGTCGGGCGATTCTTTGCGTGATGCTTTGCAAGAATTGTCGCAGACGAAGAAGGTTTCCATTCTTCTCGATCGGCGCATTGATCCGACTCAAGAGTTGAAGCTGTCACGCGCCAACATCGCATTGCGAGACTTGATCGCTGCCGTCGCTGATTCAGTTGGAGCGGGTTCGACGGTCGTCGGCAATGTGGTCTATGTCGGGCCGAAGCCAAGTGCGGAGCGGTTGCCGTTGCTCATTAAACTTCGCAGTCAGGAACTCACGCAACTCGCGGCGGTGAAATCAGCGACGGCCAACAAAGATTCGAAAGAAGCGAAGAGCCCGTGGCAGACGCGAGCCGGAAAGCTCAAAGAGCAGCACACGTTGAGTTGGGCCGACTTCGATCAACCGCGCGAATTGCTGCATCAATTGGAAACTCAACATCAGTTTGAAATCGAACAGCTCGATCAAGTCTCGCACGACCTATGGGTCGGCAATTCGCTCCCGCATGTCAACACGATTGAAGGACTGTCGCTGGTACTGATCCAGTTTGGCTCGACGTTCCAGTTTGTTCCTGATCGCAGAGCGATCCGCATCGTGCCGTTACGAGACGAGGAGGCGATCGTTGAGATATTGAAGCAACCTCGTTCTGGCAGCACGATAAGACCGCCACTCAAAAAGCCGGCGACGAAGTCAGACAAATCGGAACTTTCACCGCTGAGCCGCAAGCATTCGTTGACCGTGAAAAACGCCTCGTTGCTGGAGGTCATGAAGACCTTCGAGGGGACCGGAGTGCGGTTCGATTACAACCGCGAACAGTTAGAGACGGCCAAAATTTCGCTCGATCAAAAAGTGGACATCGACGTAAAGGGGATAACCGCCGAAGCGATCTTCCGCCAGTTGCTTGAGCCACTTGAGCTGGAAGTCAGCGCTGAAGGGAACACGCTGCGGTTGAGTCCGAAGAAGCCTTAGCACTTGTTCAAGAGCAACATCGTAGACCGGTTTTTCAAACCGGTCGTCGTGAAGCTCCGGTTTGGAAAACCGGGCAACGAAAACACGGAGTTGTTCTTGGACAAGTCCTTAGCACGACGCGCGGGCGAATGGTCCTGTCTGAGCCACTCGCTTGCGCGTCGTGCTAACTCAGCGATAAAAACGAAAAAGCCCAGCTTCCCCAAGGAAACCGGGCTGTCATATTCGATACTTGCACGCAGGCTTAGTTCGCAGCCGCTTCCAAAACAGCGAACGGGCTGATACGGAAGACTTTCTCGGTGATGAGATCCTTCTCACTTTGAGTCTTCGCCTTCGCAAACTTTGCGCGGAACTTCTTCAGTTGTTCGCGACGCTTCCGCTTCCGAGCCAATTCACGTTGACCTTCAATACGTCCCATAGTCGATCGTAACCTCACACCCTGAAAACGATGGTTGACGGTTCATTTCCTAATTTCCCGCAGTTGAGGGTCGATCTTTTAGCGACCACGTCCAATAGGGTCAACACGCGGAAATAGGTTCGGCGGCCTTTGAGGCAGTTTTTCCGCCGCAGAAGTCCAATTGGCAGCGATCGGAGTTGCGCAGTACAACCCCGCCCGACTTGAGCGGACTGCGATTTTGGAGGTGCAACGCTGCTTGATGTCGCGTGCTACGCCGGGTGATTTGATCTGCCGCCGTCAGCATTCCCACTCGAAGGAGCATCCTCGTGTTAGCGGTCGATCATATTTTTCACATGGTTAAAGGGGCCGGTCGCCCGATTGCTTCGAGGTTGTCGCGTTGGAAGTCGATGTCGAAGTCGATCCTGCGGCAAGTCGATGAGTTGGGCAAGCTAAACGACCGCGAACTCATGCAGGCCGGCTTGGAAATTCGGTGGCGAGCGAAGGCCGGTGTGCCGCTCGCCAAGCTGATGCCGGAAGCTTATGCCCTGGTGACAGAAGCCTCGTCACGTACGACCGGCATGAAACACTATCCGGTGCAGATCATGTCCGGCATCGGCCTCTTCGAAGGAGGCGTCGCCGAGATGCAAACCGGCGAAGGCAAAACGCTGACCGCCGTATTGCCGACATTTCTGCGAGCACTGCCGGGCAAGGGTTATCATGTCATCACCGTCAACGATTACCTCGCCAAACGCGACGCCGAATTGATGAGTCCGATTTACGCGGCGCTCGGCATGTCGGTCGGATGTGTCACTTCGCCCGATGAGACCGATGGACGGCGGCAGGCTTACGCTCAAGACATTACTTACGGGACGGCGAAAGAGTTCGGCTTCGATTACTTGCGCGATCGGCTGCGGCTCGGTGTCGGTGCTCAAGACAAACGCAAGCCGAGCGTCTTCACGACACGCGGCCCCGCAGCCAGCGACGGCGGCGAGCAACCGGTGCAACGCGGACATTACGGTGTGCTCATCGACGAGGCGGACAGCATCCTGATCGACGAGGCACGAACACCGTTGATCATCGGCCTCACGCTCCCCAACGATGCGGCGACCGTCAGCCTCATGCGCTGGTGTCAGCGAGCGATCTCGCATCTCGAACCGAACAATGATTTTGTTTACGAGCCGCAGCGCCGCTCGGCCTATCTGACAGACGCCGGGTGCCGCAAGGTGCTGTTGCTCGCCAAGCCCGCGTTGATCGACGCCGTCGATACCGAGCGGATCTACAAGCACGTCGAACAATCGCTGACCGCGCGGTTCGCGTTCATTCGCGACAAGGACTATGTCATCGTCAACAACGAAGTGAAGATCGTTGACGAAGGAACGGGCCGCGTGATGGATGGCCGCAAATGGCAAGACGGTTTGCATCAGGCGATCGAAGCGAAGGAACTTGTCCCGATCACGGCGGCGTCTGGAGAAGCGGCACGCATCACGGTGCAGAGTTACTTCCGCCTTTACACCTACATCAGCGGCATGACCGGCACCGGCATCCAATCGGCTCGCGAGATCAAGAAAACTTACGGGCTGATCGTCACGCCGATCCCGACCAACAAGCCCTGTATTCGAGTCGGTCATCCGACGCGCGTCTTCGCCACGCAAGAGGCGAAACGTGACGCGATCATCAAGAGCATCAAAGAGATCATCGGAGCCGGACGAGCGATCCTTGTCGGGACGCCATCGGTCGAAGCGTCGGAGGCATTGGGCAAACTCTTTGACCAAGAAGGGATTCATCACGAGACGTTGAACGCTCACTTCCACGAGCAAGAAGCCGACATCATCTCTCGCGCAGGCGTCCCCGGCAAAGTGACCGTGGCGACGAACATGGCCGGTCGTGGTACCGACATCAAACTCGAAGAGAAGCTGATCGAGAACGGCGGCCTGCACGTCATCGCGACTGAAATGCACAGCTCCGCACGCATCGACCGGCAGTTGATCGGTCGGGCCGCTCGACAGGGCGACCCCGGCAGCTATCAGTTCTTCCTGTCGCTCGAAGACGAATTGCTGCGGTGCCTCGAACCCGAAGAGCAAGACGCCTATCGCCGACAAGCGCGCCCCGATGTGAACGGCGAACTCGGTTCAACTTGGATCAGCTTCTTCAAACGAACTCAGAAGTTCCTGGAGAAGACGCACTACCGCCAACGCAAAGACTTGCTTAAAGGTGAACGCCATCGCATGGACCAATACCGCCACATGGGGCTTGATCCGTGCTTGGAGTTGACGGAGTAACGGCGGCACCGTCCGTAGCACAGGCGGCTCGCCTGTGATTT
>JAYUFI010000817.1:0-1407 GCA_043738805.1 Planctomycetaceae bacterium
GAGACCGCGTTGAGGTGCAGGTGGCACGAATCTCCCGAAAGCAGTTCACACCATCCGTTCAAACACTTGGGCATTGAGGAGCATTTGCATGTTGAAGAAACTGTGGAACGACGAAGCAGGTTTGATCATTTCGGCCGAACTGGTCTTGGTGCTGACGATTGGCGTGCTCGCCATGGTCGTCGGACTGAGCGAAGTCGCCGTCGTGGTCAACACCGAATTGAATGACATTTCAAACGCGATCGGCGCGCTCAACCAGTCGTACTGTTACACGGGCTTTGCCGCATTCGGCAACGGCAAGGTGAAGAGCACGGTGGCTGGAAGCTCCTTCCACGATGCGTTTGATGACTGCGACCTCAACACGAGTTGCGATCTGGTCGCTGGGGCCAATTCAAACACTTCCGAAAGCAGCAAGTAAGCAGCTTACGGACGAGATTCAGTCGCGATTCGACAGACTCGTGACGTGAGGATGTGACAGCAAAAACGGCATCGCTTTCAGAGCGGCCAAACTCGGCAGAACAACGACCGACGATTTCGACGCAACGCACCTGGCGGAACCCTCCGCGCGTTGCGTCGATTCGTTCTTTGTCGCTGCAAAGTCGGCTCTCATCGCCGCAGAAGCCGAACGGGTGGCTACTTGTGGTAGCCCAGTTCGGCCATCACATCGTAGAGTTCTTCAAACGTGATAAACCGGCGGCGGTGACGCAGCTTGTACTGATCGACCGCTTCAGACAACTCTGCGATCTCGGGGCGAGTGGCACTGACCGACGCACTGAACTGACGGCGTTCGGGACCAGCTTGGCGGCCAGCCTCCATGCCAGCGCGTCGATCGACGAAGGACGAATTCTGTTGTTCGAGCACTGTTTGCATTACGATTCCTCCCAGTTTGGATTTGACCAAGGCAAGCCTAGGTCACGATCTTCAACTCGGCAAACGGATTTCTCCGCTCGATACCCCGTGCGAGTTATCTCGTCCCCAGCCCGGCGGTCTTTCCCACAACGGCTTCTCGATATTGGATCGACATGGCAACGAAAATTACGATTCTCGGTGGTGGCGCGATGGCAACGGCGTGCTCGGTTCTACTGGCCGAGCATCCCGATCAACAGGTGGCGATCTGGGCTCGCACACCCGAATACGCCCAGCAAATGCAGCGAGACCGCGAGAACAAGCGGCTCCTGCCCGGAGTCCATCTGCCCGACAACGTCTCCGTCACGTCCGACATCGAGCGAGCCGTCGCCGATGCCGAGTACCTCGTTGCCGCGATTCCAACTCAATTCCTGCGAGTCAGCCTGCAAGAGGTCCGCAAGCATCTGCATCGCCAGCTTCCGGTCATCAGCGTCATCAAGGGGATCGAGAATTCGACCTTCATGCGGCCGAGCGAGATTATCGGTGAAGTACTCGGCGGTCGCG
>JAYUFI010000818.1:0-10124 GCA_043738805.1 Planctomycetaceae bacterium
CGCGTGCAATTCTTGAAGCTCAGTCAGGCGAGCGTCCGCTTGTTGAATGAGCGACTCATCACGCTGTTGGCGAACGAGCGGTGTGGCCATATTGAGGAACGACCAATCGCGGTCGGTCTCGCCCGATTGTGCTCCGTTGGGCCGGAAGCGGACTAACTGAATCACGCCGCCGTGAGACAACAGATCGAGTTCGCGCCAGCGAGATCGCGATACGGAATCGCGGCTCGCCCAAAACTGGCTCCAAGTAGTCGGCAATTCAAAGCCGTTTAATTGGCGATCGGTCTGCTGAAACGCCGTCAATCCGGACGAATTTAGCAAGTTAAAAATTCGGTGAGGCACCTTGCTTGCTGCGACCACCTCGGGCAACTCGAGAGCGTCCCACGAATCATCTTGATCAATCAAGTGGCGAACTGCGGCGTTCATCGTTGTCGAAGTGTGTGGTCCAACCGGTCCTGGACAATGCCCCCACGCAGACCTCGACGCGGAAAGGATTCGCACAGCACCAAGCGATCGACGCTCGGTGTGCTCGATGAACGGCATAATGCCGATTGGTCGATTCCAGGCAGAGACCAACAACATCCGCCAGCGTTGCTCTGCTGAGATTGACTGTTGTTCGATGAACTCCGGGGCCTGCCGGAAGGTGGCGCGAGGAGTTCGCTTCCACAGCGAGTGCCACAGATGCCGCAACTCGCAGGGATGCCGGACGTCAGGGAGTTCTTGGACAGTGATCATTGCGGAAGACGATTGCAACCACCGTACCGACTCACCCTCGCTCACGCTTCGGGTGACTTGGTAAGAGTCAATTCGGGACCGTGTTTCAGGCTCATCGTTCAGCATCGGACTCTCGTTGGGGGCTGGAAATTTTGTTTGTTGATCGCCGTCACCGCATCGAATGTTTCCAAACCACAACGTCTTGCTGAGGTGTTTCGGCTACGTTGCCAAGTGGCGTCAGATCCAGGCTCTTCACGCTTTCCACACACGACTCAAGCGACCGCGCGCTTGATTCACTGAGTTGCGACCGTCAGAATGCCGCACCCTTTCGGGCGTTTCGCGGGGATGAATGGATTTCTGAGAGCGAACACGGCAGTTCTGGCGACACAAACGTCTGCGACCGATCGGTCTTTTGCTAACTCTGAATTCACCTCAAGGGTCGAACTATGTCTGTGAAAATGATGCCCGGAGCGACGGTCGGAATCGACCTCGGAACCACGTATTCGACGATTGCCCAACTCAATAAGGAAGGGCACCCGCTCGCGCTGAACAACTCAGACGGCAAGAACATCACGCCGTCAGTCGTGTTGCTCGGCGAAGATGGCAAGGTGATGGTCGGGCCTTCCTTTGAACGCATCGCGGTCGAAGATCCGTCGCACGTCATCGAGGCCATCAAACGCGAGATGGGCAACAAGAACTACTTCGTGGTCTATCAGGGCAAAAAGCTGACGCCGGAATTCATTTCCGCGTTGATCATGAAAAAGCTGAAGCAAGATGCCGAGACGCAAGTCGGCCCGATTGCCAACGCCGTGATCACAGTGCCGTACTACTTCAACGACGTCCGCCGCAAAGCGACTCAAGATGCCGGTCGAATCGCGGGTCTGAACGTCATCGACATCATCAACGAACCGACAGCCGCGACGCTCGCGTATGCCTGGATGAAAGGTGAACTGGGCCGTACCGATTTGGCTCAAAACGAACGCTCAGTGATGGTGTATGACCTCGGCGGTGGAACGTTCGACGTGACCGTCGTCCGTTACACGCCGACGCACTTTCGAGTGCTCGCCACCGACGGTGACGTGATGCTGGGCGGACTCGACTGGACCCGTCGGCTGGTCGATCACGTCTCGATGCAGTTTCAGACGAAGTACAAAGTCGATCCGCGAGAAGACCCGGAAACAATGCAATCGCTCAGCCAAGACTGTGAATTGGCCAAGCGAGAATTATCGACGAAGGCGCAAACGCAAATCGCGATTTATTGCAAAGGAAGTTCACTGACGGTCGCCGTCACGCGCGGTGACTTCGAGCGTATGACCGCTGACTTGTTGCAGCGAACTCGCGATACGACGGAACTCGTGTTGCAGCAATCGGGCGTCGGAGTAAATGGGCTCGACGATCTGATTCTCGTCGGCGGTTCGACCTATATGCCGGTCGTCGAAAAGATGTTGACGGAGATTTGCGGTCGGCCCCCTTCACGCGATGTTGTGCCGGAAGAGGCGGTGGCTCAGGGGGCCGCCATTCACGCGGCAATTTTGGAAGCACGAGCGACCGGTGGCGAAAGCCGCATGGGCAAGACGGTCATCAACCGGCTCCGCTCGGTGAAGACCAGCGACGTCAACTCGCACTCGCTGGGAGTCAAGATCACCGATCCGCAGAATCGCAGCCGTAAAATCAACCACATCATGATCCCGAAAAACACGTCGATTCCGTTTGAGGTGAAGCAAAAGTTCGTCACCACCAGCATGAATCAACAACGAATTCACGTGACGGTGCTCGAAGGGGATGCGATTGATCCAGATGCGTGCGAGCAAATCGGCGACTTTTACATCACGGGCTTGCCGTTGAATCTGCCGGCCGGTTCGCCGGTTGAAGTCACATACTCATATGACTCGAACGGTCGAATTCATTGCTCCGCGATGGAACTCACCAGCCGAAAAGTTGCTTCGACCGAAATCGTCCGTGCTGGCTTGCAAACGAAGGACGTCGATATCTTCGAGGTGTTGGCCAAAGACTACCAAGTCGAATAATCGACCGACCGAGAGGCCACAATTTCTGTCAGACTTCCGCAGGACACATGACTGCGGAAGTCTTTCTCATATCTGTAGGCCGGACTTTTCCGGCATTGATGAGCGAGGTTTGCCGTGGCATTGGATGTCTACAAAGATTGGCTCGGCATTCCGGACGGTCCCCGTCCGCCAGACCATTACACGTTGTTGCGGCTCGTTCAGTTTGAGGACGACACCGAAAAAATTCGGGCCAACTATCGCAAGCTCAACGGCCACGTTCGCAAGTACGCATCTGGGCAATACTCGGTTCCATCGCAAGAGTTGCTCAATGAACTCGCCAAGGCGATGCTCTGTTTGACGGACCCAGAGCGCAAGCGAGAATACGACGAAAGCCAAGGTCGCGAATTTCCGGAAGAGAAGTCGCATACGGGCAATCGCCTGGCAGAGAACGTTTTGGCAGAACAGGGCGTGATTTCCAAACAGCAGATCAAGGAGCTCAAAGAGTTCGCCGACAAGCGCGGCCTGACGGTTCGCGATGCCGTCGTGCAAATGAAGCTGGCGGACATCGAAACAGCCACGCGAGCCTACGCCGTTGAACTCGGCGTGTCGTACGTTGATCTCAGCGAAACGATCCCAGATGACGGAGTGCTCGATCGAGTTGCACGCTCGACCGTGCGTCGTAATTCGATCATCCCGCTATTTGTTGATGAGGACTATATCCTCGTGGCCTGCGTCGATGAACTCACGCACGACCTGGAACAAGAACTCCGTTTGTCCTTTGACCTTCCCGTCCGCGCAGTGCTTGCGACTCCGGTAGCGATCAACCAAGCGATCTCCAAGTATTACCCGCCGGGAACGCGAGAGACACCGGTGGTGATGAAAAAGGAAACAAAGACAACACCGACTGATACGAAAAAGGGCGACGCGAAGAAGTCCAAGAAAGAAGAAAAGGCCGCACCGCAACAGAAGGTACAGGCAGATGCGGGACCGCGACGCTACTTCTCGCAACTCACTCCTGAAGAGCAAGCGAGTCGTACGCAAATCGGTTATTTATTGATGTGCTGGGCAACGATCGGTTCCGTCTTGCTCGACAATTTTGTGGTGTTCCCTTACGTCTGGCCGACGTTTCCGTTTTTCTTCTTGTCTCCGATTGCTGTCGTGCCAAGTGCCGTCTGGTATGTCAAAAAGATCTACTGGAAATAAACGCCGTCCGGTTTTCGCCGTGCCGATACGGCAACCTCACGTTTAGAATCCCGCCACTTCTTTTGGGGGAGATGGTCATGCCTGATTTTGATCGTTGGGTGCGGCGGTATGTGCGGCGGATTGGCGTGGGTGAATTTCTCCGTGATGCGGCAGAATGGCTCGCGGGATTTTGTTTTGTGTTCGGCTCGATCGTGTTGCTGGTGAAGCTGCGATTGCCGAGCCTGTGGCCCAACGTTTTGTGGTTGATCGTCGCCGCTCTGCCGATCACGTGTGTCGCGTGGTGGCTGTCGTGTCGTCGCCGATTGAGCCAGCGTGACGCGGTCGCGATGCTCGATCAGAAGCTCGATGCGGGCGGCCTGCTCATGAGCATCAGCGAAACGGCGGACGCCGATTGGACGGCGAAGCTGCCGATGATGGAACGGCTCTGGCAGAACGCGATCCCCAAGCTGCGACCGGTACGCTTCGCCAATCTGTTAATCTTTCCGTGTGTCTTCGCAGTCGCCGCGTGCCTCGTGCCGCTGAGGAACATTGACGAGCCGATCGTCGAAGGGGCGGTTGCTCAGCAAGCGGCGCAACGTCTCGAAGAGCTGATGCAGCATCTCGAAGAAGCCGAAGTCATCAAGCCGGGCGAGCCGGAGAGCGAACAGATTCGCGAGGAGATGAAGAAGCTCGCGGATGAAACGACGAATCGTCCGCTGACTCACGAGAAGTGGGCGACGGTCGATGCGCTGCAAGAACGAATGAAGGCGAAGCTCGAACGTTCGTCCGACTTGGTCTCACACGCGGGCGAGGCGCTCGCCACGCTCTCGCAAGCACTCAGCGATCTCTCGAAAACCGGCGAGATGAAACTTTCCGAAGAGCAGTTTCAGCAACTCGAAAACGAAGTGCAGAAGGCGATGCAGCAACTCGCCAAAAACGGCGGGCTTGGCAAAATGCCGGCCGCGTTGCAGAAGAAGCTCGGAGGTCTCGCGAAGAACGGAGCGTTCAAGCTCCCGGAGAACACGGAAGAACGCGATGCGTTACTCGCCGAATTGCAGGAGCATCTTGGCAAAGAGTCGAAGAAGTTGTCCGAGCTGCGCCAGAAGTGCAAAGCGTGCGAGGGCTGCAAGCCGTGCGACAAAGAGGGTGAATGCGAATCGGAGTTCGCGGCGCAGTGCAACAAGCCGGGCAACGGCGGCGTCAGCGAAGGACGCGGCGACGCGGAGCTGCAATTCGGCGATGCGTCAAAACATCAAGGAACGAAATTCAAAGAGTCTGTCTTGCCGCCGGGTTTTCTGGACAAGCCGCGTGAAGAAGTCTTGTCAGTCACCACCGCGTCACCGGAAGTAAAGCCTGCTGACTCCGCATCGCGCAACGCCGCTCGCGGCAATGAAGCGAGTTCCGGCAACGAAACGTGGAACCACGCAGTTCGTCCGCGACATCGTTCGGGGGTGAAGAGTTATTTCTCGGAAAAGAGCGAGGCGAAGAAACCGACGAACGAATCTGCGCTGCCATGAAGAGAATTCACGTCCCGTTTTCGTAGCCCGGTTTTCCAAACCGGGCGGCGCGGTTCACCCGGTTTGAAAAACCGAGCTACCAGATTTTGATCAACACCTCTGGAGACCTCACTTTGGATACGGACGCACCCGCGAATGAATCGCTTCTCAAGCCGCACGAAGTGGCGGACGCTCAGCATTCGCTGATGTTGCTGAGTGACGGGCTTAACCGAGCGATCTTGGGACAGCGTGCGTTGATCGACCAAGTCGTCATTTGCCTGCTCGCACGCGGGCACATGCTGCTCGAAGGCTTGCCGGGACTGGGCAAGACGGAGTTGGTCAAGTCGTTAGCGGCGTTGTTGGGTTTGTCGTCGAAGCGCATCCAATTCACTCCCGACTTGTTGCCCAGCGACATCGTCGGTGCGCCGATCCTTGAAGAACAAAACGGAAGCCGCAAGCTCGTGTTTCATCTCGGCCCGATCTTCGCCAACTTGGTTTTGGCGGACGAAATCAATCGAGCGACGCCGAAGACTCAGGCCGCGTTGCTCGAAGCGATGCAAGAACACCGAGTCACCGTCTTGGGCGAAACGCATCCACTGCCGCAGCCGTTCTTCGTGCTGGCAACGCAAAATCCGATCGAGTTGGAGGGGACGTATCCGCTCCCCGAAGCCCAGGTCGATCGCTTCACGTTCAAGATTCAAGTCGGCGGAGTCAGCAGTGACACGTTGCAGCAGATCATCAGCACGCGTAAACGAGGTCAAGTACCAGCGCTTTCCGAAGTGATGACTGCCTCCGAGTTGTCGCGTCTGTTTGATTTCGTCGATCGCATCCACTTGCCAGAAGCAGTCGCGAACTTCATTGCCCGTCTCGTCACCGCCACTCATCCGCAGCGAGCCGACTCGCCGGATGAGGTGAAGAAGTTCGTCAAATACGGAGCCTCACCGCGCGCGGCCATCGCGCTGGCCGGAACCGCTCGTGCGGCGGCACTGTTGGCGGGCAAACCCAATGTCGGATTTCAAGAGGTCAAGAAGGTCGCCCACTGCGTGCTCAGCCACCGTCTGATTTTGGATTATTCCGCAAGGCTCGAAGGTTGGACGCCGCCGAAGATCGTTGATCTGCTGCTAAGCCGAGTCCCTGAAATCGCTCATCAAGTCCCGGCAGATTTGCGAGCATGAGCGAGTTGCTCCAATTTGAGATTTCAAACCCAAGGTTGTCGCATGTCGCATCTTGATCCTCGACTCTGCTCTTCCAAGCAACTCTCGCGGATTCTCATCACGTTCCTGTTGCTGGTTGGCCTGAGTCACATCGCTCGCGCATCAGGCGAACCATTCTCAATGGTCGGCAACGACTTGCAGGTGGATGTTGATTCGCGCTGGACGGGATGTGGTCAGGGCGGGTATTGCCCCGTGCGAATTCGAGTCGTCAATCGCGGCCCGTCGCGCACGCTGACGTTTCGGATCACCAAACTTGGCTCAGCAGTATTGCCGCTCGTGAAGCAGACCAAAGATGTTCCACAAAATGCCTCGATGGCTTTCACGTTGTCGGTCCCGATGGTCAATGCGACGACGAACGGCGAGCTGCACATTGATGAGCAGCAAGGGACGTTCGATGAAATGCGGCACACAGTCACGTTCCCGGAAGCCAATCAATGGGAGCAGGGGCTTCCCGCGTGTTTGGTTGTCGCACCCGGTGCAGTGGAACCGCAGCCGTTTGAAGATGGCGTCTCCACCTTTCGACAAGCAAGCGGCTTGGCTGGTGGAGGTGGGCGTCCGTATTCCGGGTTTCGCGCTCAGAGCCTGTTGGCGTTGCCCGCGAGTTCGTTGCCCGCTTCGTGGGTGGATTACAGCGGGCTCGATTTGATCTCCATTCCCTTGGGGACGCTCAACAAGCTGGATCGCAACACGCGCACGGCACTGCTGCAATGGACTCGCTGCGGTGGCACGCTGATGGTCACTGCTATTGGTGATGCACCGAGCGAGCTCGATGGTCTCGCCAAATCGCTGTTGGCGGATAAGGCTGCTGCCGCAAACTGGTCATGGTTAGAGTCTCGGCTCGAAGATCGGCAGGTAGCGCAAATCACACATATCGAAGCGAGCGGCGGGAGCGCGACGATTGGCCCGCCTCCACAAAACGTTCCCGGTGAGTGGTCGCAAATGACGGCTCCGTTTCGCATGACGGATGTCGGTTTTGGAAAGCTGGTCGTGTTCCGTACCGAGCCGTTTCCAGGATCGGCTCAAGACTGGTTCTGGCTGTTGAAGTCCATCGGCGGAGCCTCTCGCTGCGATTGGGGCAAACGATTCGGTCAGTCGTCGCGCGCCGGGACGAGCGACTTTCTGCTGTTTTTGATCCCCGGCATCGGCGGCGTTCCGGTCGTGATGTTCTTGGTCTTGATCACGATTTTCTCCGTCGTGATCGGCCCGCTGAATTATTTTGTGCTGGCGAAACGCAAGAAGTTGCATCTGCTGATCCTGACCATTCCCAGCATCGCACTCGTGACGAGCTTGCTGCTGTTTGGCTATACGCTGGTCGCGCATGGGTTCGGTGTGAAAGCTCGATCGCGCAGCCTGACGTGGATTGATCAAAGCACACAGACTGCGGTGACAATCAATCGGCTGAGCCTTTATGCCGGACAGGCACCGTCAGCCGGAATGAAGTTTTCTCGCGACACCGCCGTCTTCCCGATCTGGCCCGAACACGAAGTCTTTGAAGCGGGACAAGTCGATTGGACCGACTCGCAAGTGCTGACTTCCGGCTGGCTCCGTTCGCGAACTCGCACACAATTTCTCACCGTGGCTCACAGTGCCGAGCGAGGCCGACTCGAAGTCACGCCGCAAACGGCTGACCGACTCACGGTGGCCAACGGATTTGAATGGGGCTTTCGACAACTGGTCGTCACCGACGAGCAAGGTCGTTTGTTTGTCGGTGCAGACATTCCCGCCGGTGCGAACGTCGATCTGAAGCCGGCGACGGAGGAGGAACTAAAGCGGTTTACGGAAGGGCTGCAAGAACATCCACTGGAACTTCCCGAAGGGATCAACGGCAGCGGCCCGAACTCCTTCTTCTGGAACTCACCGGTGTACTCCCGCCGAGGCGGCATATATTCGCCGTATGGTGTGGCGGGAACGTTGTGGCATTACCAAGAAAGCCTCATGGAGCAAACGCGAGCACGTCTGCAATCAGTGCCGCAGTGGAGTTCCACAGAGTTCGGTCTAAAGCGGACGTACTTTGGCTTCGCCGCTCAAACACCGAACCTCGTGGAACTGGGAGTCGCGAAAGCGAAGGAACTCGCTAGTTCGCACGTCGTCATGGGCAAGTGGTAAACGTGGCCAAAGAAAGATTTCATCTTTCACGTTAGCTGAGGACGAGGCTCTCTTCGGTGGTTACTTGCCGAGCGCCGCCAAGACTTGCTCAGTGATCGCCTTCACCAGCGAATCGACATCCGCCCCGCCCGCCGGTGCTGATCCGCCCGCGTAGGTCGGCTTCTGCAAATAGCCGGGATATGTCGGAGCCGGCTCGAACGCACACGGCTGCGGCATCTCTTCTTTGTAGCCATCGCGATACGCGCCGTTGCCGCACAGGTCGCAGTCCTCGACATGGAACCGCGGATCATCGAAGCCCAGCTTCTTCTTCAGATCGAGCAACTCGCGAGACTTCTGTTCGTTGAGATACGTCACACCGCCAAGCTGTTTTGACAACAGCAGAATCCGGCAATAGGCGTCGAGGATTTCGGTCTTCCAATACGCCTGCTCCAACGTCGGCCCAAAGCTGATCGTGCCATGATTGGCGAGGATGATCGTGTTCGTCCCCGGCTTGAGAAACGGCAGCACTGTGTTGGCGAAGTCCTGCCCGCCCGGCGTCTCATACGGAGCGATCGGCACCTCACCCATGAAGACTTCGATCTCCGGCAGAATGCACTGCGGGATCGGTTCGCGAGCGACCGCGAACGCCGTCGCGTGCGGCGGATGACAATGCACGCACGCCACCACATCCGGGCGAGCACGCATGATCGCCAGGTGCAACAGGATCTCGCTGGTCCGCTTCCGAGTCCCCGCGATCTGCTTGCCGTCGAGATCGACCGCACAAATATCTTCGGGCTTCATGAACCCCTTGCAGATCATCGTCGGCGAGCAGACCACCTCGTTCGGTCCGACGCGAACCGAGATATTCCCGTCATTCGCCGCCGCGAAACCCTTCGCGTACACGCGGCGACCGATCTCACAAATCTCTTCTTTCACGCGGCGATCATGAATCCCGCTGTTCCAATTGTTAGCCATGTCGTCCCTTTGGAGTGCGGTGATTCATCACCGCTTTGTTTTACGGCGAAGCCGCTTTCTTTGGATTTCAAATTCCAGATCACTCAATCACGACGCGATCCAAAATCGCGGCGGAATACGCATCAATCGGTTTCAAATTCGGAGCAAACGGAGCTGCCGCTTCGGCTCCTTCACTCACAGCGATCAAAGTTCCGTTGTCGGCACCCAGATCGTCGTAAATCACAAACGCTTCATTGCGGCCCACGTCTTTCGAGTTCCCGGCCACAACGTTCTGAATTCCTTCCTGAGTCAACGGCACACCGACCAACCACTTCGCCCCGCGCAAGCTCGGATGACACACCGACAGCGTGCAACGTCCGATGATCTCCGCGATTCGCATGGTTCGTCTCTCGTAGGGTGGGTCGAGCATCGCGAGACCCACCATATTGGTCGTTTGGTTGGTGGGTCTCGCGATG
>JAYUFI010000819.1:0-1404 GCA_043738805.1 Planctomycetaceae bacterium
GAAAAGGCCGCGAGCGCTTTGTCGGCCTGCTGACTGACGACGTAACTTTCGGCCAGCCCGACGTGCGAGCCGAGATGTCCCGGAAAACTCTTGATCGCCGCTTGATAGTCCTGAATCGCGGCTTCCATGTTCTTCAAATGAATGTACGCCGCGGCCCGCTGATAAAACGTGTTGGCTCGTTGTTCGGGAGTCAGCGCCGGGCGATCAAGAACGCTTTTGGCAACCTGCAACACAACATCGGCGTGTTCCTTGCGTCCCTCCAGATTCGCGAGTGCCGTCATGCCGTACATATAGGGGAGATAGTAGTTGATCTCGCTGGGCCCTCCCAAACGGAGCGACTCGCGTGCGTCCTCGACTCCCTGCCGCAGCTCCTTGCCGTCGCGACGAACGACTCCGAGTTCGACGTGCGAACTGGCTCGCAGATACAGTGCTCCGTGGTCCTTGGGGTTCTGCGCCAACAGTCGAGTCGTGATTTCGAGACACTTGGCAAACTCACCCTGCTGATAGGCCGTTTCAGCTTCGGCCTTGAGCTTCTCCGCTTCCGTGGTGGCCTGGGCACAGGCCACACCGGCTGAAAATAGAACCAGTAGCAGTCCGCAAGCGCAACCGTGCAGTGTCATGGCAGACTCCCGAAACATAAGAGGAACTTTCTGTGAAGAGCGTCGTGTAACGCCGCAGATTCAAGCCGGAATCCCCATTCACGTCAACACACGACTTTGCCGAACAGGCTGACGGGTCGAGTGCGAATTGATGCGCGAATGAAAATCCGGCCGTAGCAATGGACGTGAGCGACTGCTCGCGCTGACGAAGGAGAGCGCCCCAGCCAGTCACCACTTCGTGATCTGGCCGAGACGTGACAGCGCCTGGTTGTCGGAACCGACGAGTTTGATTTCTTCGTTTTGGTAGCCGCGCTGTTTCACGGCGAACAGGGTTTCGTTGAGAACGCCGTCCGCTTTCTTGTCGGCTTTGATTCGGTCATAGACTTCCTGCGGAACCCGCTCAGCCCAGCGAGTCACCTGTTCAAGCTGTTGAGTCTCTCCATTCCGGATGCGGCGGGGCAACGGATTCCCATTGGCATCGCGGGCTTCAACGATCACGTAGAAGCCGGAGACACGCTTTCCCTCTGCATCCTCGAAGTACCGATCGATCCCACTCTTTTCGTTCGGTCCGCTGACGATGTGGACTTCGTAGACTTCGTTCAGTTGATTGAACAGCGACGTCGTCCGCTGGCTCAACGCCGCGAGCGACTTCACGTCGAGTTGCTGCTTCGCCACGTCGAGTTCGCCCAGCCACCGGTCGATCTCCAGCGGAATCGCCGCGTCGCGGGCGATGGCTCGAATCCGATCCGACATTTCACGAACTGTTGTTTCCAGTTCCGAGGCCCGCGTCTTGGCGTTGGCTTGC
>JAYUFI010000820.1:0-3830 GCA_043738805.1 Planctomycetaceae bacterium
GCATGAACCGCACCAACGTCGCAAACGCGAAGTCCCCGCGATACACGAACCGCTCTTCCAAGCAGGTCTTCAGAATCACCCAATGCACGCGCCAAGACATAGTTGCAAACTCACCAGAAGCGTCAGCGAGAGCGGACGCTCCCAAAGAAAATTCGTCTTGTCACCACCCATCCGAAAAATGCCCGCCCTCGCTGGCGCTTCGGGTTAGTTTCATGGCCGCGCAGTCTTCTTCGCGGCCTTTGCGCCTTAGCGGTGAAGCCCGCCCCTCACATTTCCGCGAAGTTCGCCAACAACTGCAATCCGTGCTTCTGGCTTTTCTCGGGATGAAACTGAGTCGCCCACAAATTGTCTCGACCGATCGCCGCGACGAACTTTCCGCCGTGATCGCTTTCGGCGATCACCACACTGCGATCGTTCGGCACGACGTGATAACCGTGAACGAAATAGAAATGAGCGTCACGTGGAATCGAGTTGAACAGAGCCGGTTCACCAACGACCGCCAGTTGATTCCAGCCCATGTGCGGAATCTTCAAGTCCGGCTGATCCTGAAAACGCACCACCTTCCCCGGCACGATCCCCAGCCCCGGCCATTCGCCATCTTCGTAGCTGACATCGAACAGCAACTGCAGCCCCAAGCAAATTCCCAAGAACGGTTTTCCTGCGGCAATGTGATCCAAAATTGGCGATACCATTTCCTTCGCACGCAGTTCATGAATAGCGTCGCGAAACGCACCGACACCCGGCAGCACGAGCTTCTCAGCATCGCCCAATTGAGTGGCCTGATCGCAAATGACAGCGTCATGTCCGAGCTTCTCGAACGCCTTCTGCACGCTGCGGAGATTGCCCATGCCGTAGTCAACGATCTTGATCATTCTGTCTCACACTAACTCCAACCAGACCCAAATTTATGAGGCCGCCACCGACCGCAAAAAGTGGAGACTACACCTCAAAAATGAGTCAAAGAAAGGGTTCATTGAACCCTCAATTCAGACTCGCCAATTCCACTTCCATTCATTTCTGACAGCGACTATAACGCCGCCCCACTTGGCTGCCGAGCGCAGCCATTCAGCCGCCGTAGCTCAGTTGGCAGAGCGATGCTTTCGTAAAGCATAGGTCCTCGGTTCGAATCCGAGCGGTGGCTCTGGTTTTCAGGGACTCTGCTATGAGTCCGAAATGCTCTCAAAGCCCCGTAATTTGCGGGGCTTATTCGTTTTCCGGCAGACTCGCTTCCCAGCGTTATGAAGTCTCGCCAGTTCTCTGCGGTGCGTGCGGAATCACGTTGCGCTCGATGACAATGATGGTCGAACTGTGATCGTGGCCCCGGACTTCACTTTCGCAGAATCATAACTCTCCGTTTGAGCAGCGATCCGTTGTCTTTGCGAACCGACTTTTTCTGTTCAGACGATCGGCTTCACCGCGAATCAAAAAATGTTGGGAACTGGTTCATGAGATCGAGTAGCCGCCATCAACAGGGAGGATCGCTCCGGTCATGAATGCGGCCGCAGGTGAGCAGAGGAAAAGGACGGGGCCAGCAATTTCTTCGGGACGCCCCCAACGTCGTAACGGTGTGCGGTCGAGGATCGGCTGGCTGCGTTCTCTATTTTGCACGAGTGGCTCGGTCATTGGCGTGTCGATCCAGCCGGGGGCAACCGCGTTCACTCGGATGCTGTCCGTTGCCCAGGCGATCGCTAATGACTTGGTCAGTTGAGCGACTCCGCCTTTGCTCGCGCTATAAGCGGGGACTAGTCCGCTGCCGAAGAAACTCAACATCGATGCGATATTGACGATGCAGCCACACGACGCGGCCAACAGCGGGTGGCAGGCCGAACTGAGTCGCATCGTGCCCGTGAGATTGACGTCTAGCACTCTTTCAAAGTTTTCAATCTCGAACTCTTGTCCGCCTCGCAGTAACAGGCCCGCGCAGTTGATGAGCATGTTGAGTGATTTGATTTCGCCGACGATTTGCTCAACAGCCGCGAGATCACTGACATCAAGCACTCGAAAAGAAATGCGTGGCTCGCGCGAAGCCGCTTCACGTGTGATCTCTTCGGAAACACCAGTCGCGATGACATCGGCCCCTGCATCAGCAAACGCTCTCGCAATCGCGAAGCCGATTCCGCTGGTGCCGCCGCTGATTAGAACTGTTTGAGATTGAAAATCGAAAGGCATGTTGGTCTCCACTGTGCGCGAATGTCTCTCACACAACAGACGAGATATACCGCACGCAGTCTTGAATGAGATGTTCAACCGCACGCCGCAGGCACACGCGTTTCAAAACGCGCATGCCTGCGGCGTGCGGTTAAACGATCGTTCGAAATCTCTCATTCAGGACCGTGCGAGGTATGGCGTAGCGGTTGACGATGTCCGCTGACGGAAATCATTTGTGGCTACGCGATGCACTGAATGGCGGCGACGATCCAGCCTCGGCAATTCGCGACACCGCAGAGGCAACGGATGGGTGTTTCCGCAACCCAGGCGTAGTCGATCGTCAGTTCTTCGCCGACAGTGATCGACTTCAGAGCTTTCAAATGCACAATTGCGGGAGCAGATGAGCCGTCTTTGCGGCGTTGTTCGGTCAACAGCAATTGAGCGTTCGGTTCACAACAGTGATTTAGAAAACGGAACGGGGCTCGCGGTTCGAGCGACAAGTCGCCACCTAAATCAATGCAGTAGTCGCTGCCATGATGCGGATCATCGATGACTCGGCCTTGCACGAGTCCGATCAGCGTCCCTTTGCGAATCGCTCGCTTTGCAAAGACTCCGCGTCCACAAGCAGACTTACCAACTCGAACCATTGTCTCTCCGACGGCCATCCGAAACTCGCTTTCCAGAATCAATTCACATTCAGAATCAAACGACGTGGAGCGACGATATCGCTCGTGAGCGTCACGTCAACATCTCACGACCGATGAAGTCATCGTAGACCAGGCGGCTTGATCATCGAAGGATTCGACTCTGGCGACGCCACAACGACCAACGGGCGAACCTTGGGGTTCTTTCCAAGAGGGTCCGGGACCGAAGCCCAGACAATACTTCCGGCTGGCAGTTTCATCGCCGACATCGCCGACATCCTGTCACGAGCAGACAACTCTGGTTCGTCAAACCATGCCACTGGTGGCGAATGGGGTTCGGCCGCGGAACGAAATTCGGTGGCCCCTTCGACGTGGAATTCAGCGTCCTCAAACCGCCGAACCTTAGCCGGCAGTCGATCACAGGGAAGTAACCACAAAGCATACAGGTGGCCGAAGGGGGTCTCTTCCGTCACATCAAACGGAACCTGGCACTCTGACGCACGCCGGTGACGAGTTCGGCAGCGATGACTTTGAGTTCGTCGTTGCCCATCGCTTGGACGGCGCTCTCGTTCACGGCCAGAGCGTCATAGAAGCAGACTTCGTCATCGTTCAGGCCCAGGTCTTCGCCGCATTGCGTGGCGGCTTACATCTCTTTGGCCAGTTGGATCAGTTCGTCGATGACCTCTTGAGTGGCGATGGCTCGGTTGGGGGAGCCTTGGCAGCCGCTTTCGGTGTAGGTCGCCAATGCCTGCTTCAACTGATCGGCCAGTCCGAGGTCATCGACGATCAATCTGCCCTACTTGTCGCGGACGCCACCGCTCACTCAGGCGATGGCAACGCGGGTAAGCCTAGTTCTTTCAGGAACACATTGTGTTTCCCCGTCGCCGACTTGATAGCGTCTTCGATTCCTACCAACTTGCCATGAGTCGCCGTTAGGTCGATCTCTGCCTCATTCTGAGCGGTGCTGATGTAGCGGGAGATGTTGAGGTTGAAGTCGTTCTTTTCGATCTCCGGCATTTCGACCCGGCGGGAGTAGCG
>JAYUFI010000821.1:0-3827 GCA_043738805.1 Planctomycetaceae bacterium
GACACGCTGAAACCGCAGGCCAGAGCCGCGTTTGACGAGACCGTTGGCAGTCTCACTCAGACCGGGCGCGAGCATCACGCCGTCACGCTTGGACGCGAGCAGCTCGAAAAAGATTTGTGGTCCGTCACCAAACCTCATCAGGAGAAACTCCATGAAGTCGCCACCGTTCACACCGACTGAAGATTCCACATCGCTTGAAGGCCGCTTCGTCAGTCAGTTGGCGAAGCTTGAAACCGATGAAGACCGCGCCACGTTGGCTCAACTGCGACGTGGGCTCGGAAAGCCGCTTGGCTTTGTCACCGAGCGCGATGGCTGGGTGATGCGCAAGTTGTCGATTCTGACAACCCGTGACCTCTCTCATCGCGAACTCACGATCTACGCCTTAATCGCCAGTTTGTTCGCGCAGCATTCAGCGGCTGGCGGCAGCGGCAGCTTCGGCGATGTGTTTTGCGAACTCGGTCGCATTAGACCGGCTCCTGATGGTGGTCCCAATTCGAGCGTTGAGAAACGCTTCGTCGCGCTGCTGAACTCGAACAGCGAAGAACTCGGCGATCGACTTCGTCATGCGGTGTCGCTGCTGCGGACGAACAACATCGCCATCGACTGGCGATGCCTGCTGTACGACGCGCTGCGCTGGGATTCCTCACGCCGTTGGGTGCAGATCAATTGGTCGCGTGACTTCTGGGGCTCGCGCCGCAAGCCCGAGTCAGAGACTGACGCGGATTTGGTGGTGGCAACGCAGCGCGAAGAAACGCCCCAGCCCGAATCAGCCGGAACGCGCTAGCGTCCGGTTGGCAACTGCCGCAGAGAACCGGGGCTAGCGCCCTGCGGCTGATTTCACGATTCCGATATCTCCAACTCCCATTTGAAAGGTCCACAATGTTTGTCGAACTGCACATGCTCCAAAACTTCGCTCCGTCGTGTCTGAATCGGGACGACACCAACAGTCCCAAAGACTGTGAATTCGGCGGATATCGCCGTGCTCGCATCAGCAGCCAATGCCTGAAGCGAGCGATTCGCACGCACTTCAAAGATGCGGCTTTGCTTCCCGAAGAGAACCTCGCCGAACGCACGAAGCGCGTGGTTGAGTTGATCGCCGGACAGCTTGCTGAAGACGGCAAAGATCTCGAAACCGCCAAGAAAGCGGTCACTGCCGCATTGGGCGCGGCTCGCTTGAAGGCTGAACCGGATGGGGCCGAAGTCAAAACGCAGTACCTGCTCTTCTTGGGCAATCAGGAGATCAAGAATCTGAAGCAATTGGTCGCGACTCATTGGGAGGCGCTGACCAAACAACCGGAAGCGACTGAGGCATCCGGCAAGAAGAAGACCGCGAAGCAACAAAAGGCCGATGCTCAGAACGCCGTTCCGCCGGAAGTCGTCAAGGCGGTCGATAAGTTGCTGGATGGTGGCAAGGCAGCGGACCTCGCGCTCTTCGGGCGTATGCTCGCGGACTTGCCCGAGAAGAACGTCAACGCCGCGTGCCAGGTGGCTCATGCTCTCTCGACCAACAAGGTCAACATGGAGATGGACTTCTACACAGCGGTCGATGACCTCAAGCCGGAAGACAGTGCCGGAGCGGACATGCTGGGAACCGTCGAGTTCAACTCGGCGTGCTTCTACCGCTACGCCAACATCGACTGCGACGCGCTGCTCAAGAACCTGCAGGGCGACGAAGACCTGACTCGCAAGACCATCAAAGCGTTCTTGAGCGCATCACGCTCGGCGATTCCCACCGGCAAGCAGAACAGTTCGGCCGCCCACAACGAGCCGTCGTTCGTCTTTGCAGTGGTTCGCAAAAGCGGTTTGCAGTCACTGGCCAATGCCTTCGTCAAACCGGCTCGGCCCAGCCGCGAAGATGGCGTCGATAAGAGCCTGATCTGCAACTCAATCGAAGCCGCTGACAAGTTCTGGGGCCGAGTGACTTCGGCCTATGGCGAAGAGGGCGTCGTCGCAAAGTCGTATGTGGAGTGTCTGGCGGAAGATCCCGAACTCCCAATACTCGCCAAGAGCAAGGCCGCGAACTTTGCCGCCCTCGTGAAGACGGTGCTCGACAACGTTTCCTTCGGTCAGAAAGGAATGTGAACGCTATGAGCATTCTGTTATTGCGACTGGCCGGGCCGATGCAGAGTTGGGGAATTCAAAGCCGCTTCTCTGTCCGCGACACGGGTCTCGAACCCTCGCGAAGTGGAGTCGTCGGCTTGCTGTGCTGTGCCCTCGGCCGCACTCGTGACGAGCCGCTCGATGAGTTCCTGCCAGACAAGCTCTCGATGGGCGTGCGTGTTGATCATGAAGGTCGCATGGCTCGCGACTGGCACACGGCTCAGTACGTCGCCAAGGCGGGCGGCGGTCCTCCCAAGGACTGCGAACCGTCACAGCGGTACTACCTCGCCGACGCCAGCTTTCTGGTGGCCCTGCGTGGCGAGGAGCCGTTCCTCAATCGACTGCATGAAGCATTGCAGACGCCCGTCTGGCCGTTGTTCCTCGGTCGCAAGGCGTTTGTGCCCAGCGAGCCGATCTGGCAACGCGAGGGTGTCCTGCCCGACGACGACATCGACGCGGCTCTGCGTCGAGCGGCATGGCAGCGCCCCGTGCGCCGTCACGAACCGGACTATCCCCAGCGATTGCGGCTCGTGCTGGAAACGGCTCCCTCGCAAACCGCGTCGCCGCACGAAGTGGCTGAGCCGCGTCACGACGTCCCGCTTTCGTTCGCCGATCGACGTTTCACCGTGCGGTTCGTTCGCACGACGTGGCTCGAAAACCCTCATCTCACATTGCCTCAACCGGAGTTTGATCATGTATCTGACGAAGCTGTTGCTGAATCCGTTGTCGCGGCAGGTCGTGCGTGACCTCGCCAATCCCTATGACCTGCATCGCTCGTTGCTGAGTGCGTTCCCTGATGCCGCTGACGGTGGTTCTGGGCGAGTGCTCTTTCGCGTTGAGCCACCACAAACATCGGACTGGTATGACGACCAACCGCCCGCCCCGGTAGTCCTGCTGCAATCTGAGCAGCCTCCCGACTGGCAGAAGTCGGGACTTCATCGCGACTACTTCCGCGCGCGATTGCCACCCAAGCCACTCCCGGAAATCTTTGCGGAGGCCACTCGCTTGAGGTTTCGTTTGCGAGCCAACCCCACCGTGAAGCGTGATGGCAAGCGGCATGCGTTGTTTGAGGAGGACGCTCAACTCAAGTGGCTGCACCGCAAGGCTGAGGAGTCGGGCTTTCAAGTCGTGGATGTCGCGGTCGCTCCCGAAGGCAACTCGCTGGGGACGAAGCTCAATGGCAGACGGCACGACATCACGCACTTCGCCGTGAAGTTCGACGGAGAGTTGATTGTCACGAATCAAACGCTCTTCACTGAGGCGTTGAAGACCGGCATCGGCAGTGCGAAGGGGTTTGGGTTTGGGTTGCTCAGTCTGGCGAGGGGGTGAAGCATGGAATCGTTGCTGCAACTGACGCGGTTTGATGATCGGTTGAGTTACCTCTATCTGGAGAAGGGGCACATTGAGCAGAACGACAAGTCGGTGGCGTATGTGAACGAGAACCAGTTCGTCCCCATTCCGGCGGCGGACTTGGCGCTGCTGTTGCTCGGGCCGGGGACGACCATCACGCATCGGGCCATCTGCAATCTGGCCGACTGCAATTGCACGGTGGTCTGGTGCGGGGAGGAAGGGAGTCGCTTCTATTGCCACGGGCGCGGGGCGACGCATTTCTCGGCGAATCTGCTGCGGCAGATCGCGCTGGCCTGCGATCCCGTGTCGCGGGCCGAGGTCGTGCGACGGATGTACGAGAAGCGGTTTGGCGAGAAGGTTGCGCCGGGGACGGCCAT
>JAYUFI010000822.1:0-1402 GCA_043738805.1 Planctomycetaceae bacterium
TGGAAGAACTCCAACTCGAAGTTTTTCGCCAGCAGTTCGTCATACTTTTGCAGCAGCCCCTTCGTCTCGATGATCGGATGATGATCAATGTCGATTTCGTAAAGTTTCGGATCGTCCTTGAACTTGCCGAACGCTCGCCCCGTTGGAGAAGTCCGCAGCCGCTTCGCCCATTCGACCTTCTGTTCGTCGAACGAGGAGTAATTCTTGCTGGCGATCTCTTCGATCTCTTCCAGGATCGGCACCAGCGTCTCGCTCTCCCCTGCGCTTGATCCATGACTCTCGGCCTCCTTTTCGGATTCCGTTTCCGTGACGGTCTTGGATGAGCCGCTCGATTTCGTCGGCTGGTATTTGTTGGGGGAGAGCGACTCGCCGTCGTTTCGACCGCTCGCACTGCTCTTGCCTCGGTCCCGTGCGGTCGACGATGTTGAGGTGTTTCCCACGTTCTTCAACCATTCCCGTCTGTGGCCCGCGACACGCTGGCGGTGTGAGTACAGAATCTCCTTCAGTTTCATGGAGTCATACGTCAGCGTCGCCAGTTCGTGCGCCAAGAGGTCGGCGTCCTCGGCGTCGTTGGCGAACATCAGCCGTGACCGCGCCTGCCAAATCATCTGCGTCAAATCGATCTCACCGCGTTCCAACTGCGAGAATGACTGGTGAGACAGAATCAGTCGCAATCCAAGCTGCCTCACGATGGGCAGCGCCTCAAACAAATCGTTCGAGACGAAGTTCTGAAACTCATCGAGCAACAGGTACGTGGGATTCACTTCGTTCGGGGTCATGTTGCGCGCCGTCTGAATGACCTCGTTGACGGCCAGTCCGCCAATCGTCGAGGCAATGTGCTGATCGAGCTTCCCCAGCGACGCCACGTTGAGTATCACAATCCGCCGCTCGCGAATGAACCTCGCGACGTCGAATCGACTGGTCGTTGATCCGAACATCCGTCGCAGAATCCCGGACTCAAAGAACGGCGCGAGCCGGTTCCGTGTGCTCTCCAGAATGCGGACGGCTTCGCTGCCGCGTGCGTTCAATATCTCGGACCACTGCCCCTGCAAGTCTCGCGGCAATTTTGACAACATCGCGACGTGCTCTGGCGTCCCCGGTGTCAGCAGCCAACGACACGCAGAAATCGGCAAGCCCATCGCCGCGACCGAAAAGAATGAAGCAAACATCCAACGCCTCAGCCGGGGCATCTCCTCAATGTTCTGTGAGGCCCAAGCCCGCAGCATGATCTCCACCGCCCGCCCCGTCTGGTAGTACAGGTGATCATCCGACGTGTGCAGCAACGGGTTGAACGGCAGGACGAGATCCTCGCGCGCAGGCTCGATGTAGAGCAGTCGCCGTCGTACGTGCTCGGGGCAGAGCCGTTCGTTCGCGATCCACAGCAACAGATCGCGGCTCAGAT
>JAYUFI010000823.1:0-1402 GCA_043738805.1 Planctomycetaceae bacterium
GCCGAATCTCTCGTTCGAGACTCGGCTGAATGACTCATTCAGCCGAGTCTCGAACGACTCATTCAGCCGAATCTCTCGTTCGAGACTCGGCTGAATGAGTCGTTGCAGCGCGTCCGCCAAACAGGTCTTGAGGAACTCACGATGCGGATGCGCGTCCCACTGATAATGTCCTTCGCACGCGGCCAGCACGGACGTGTCGTCCCATTCAAACTTCACCCGTAAGGCACCCGACTTCTCACCTCGATTGAGTGCCAGTATGCGATGCGGCGGAATTTTGGAAACCGCTTCGGAGAACTCGAAGTAATCGCGGTACTCTTGCCCGCTGGCGGAACCTTCTTTCGTCGGCGTCCCCGCGAACTTGCCTGTTCGCCAAGAAAGCTGCCGACACGCTTCACGCAACGCGGCTTCTTCGCTGACCCCTTCGGCGATGATGTCCGACGCTCCCTGCAACACTTCAGTCGTTGTCGGGAGTTCTTGTTCCGGATTCACGAACGCAGACGCGGCGGCAATCAAGTCAGTCAGTTCAGGGTCGCCTGCCAAGATCTTCGCGGCTAGCGGCTCAAGCCCACGTTGCCGAGCTGCCGACGCGCGCGACGTCCGCTTCGTACGATACGGTAGATAAAGATCTTCGAGCCGCTTGAGCGTGTCAGCCGCTTCGATCTCCGCACGCAATTCGGGTGTGAGTTTTCCTTGAACGTCGATCAAGCGGAGGATCGCCGTTGCTCGTTCTCGCAACTGGCGCAAGCTCTTCACGCGTGACTCAATGCCGCGCAGTTGCTCTTCATCGAGATTCCCCGTCTTCTCTTTGCGGTAGCGGGTGATAAACGGAATCGTGTTTCCCGCGTCGAGCAGAGCGACCACGTTCTGCACTTGGCCGAGGCTGTGCCCCAACTCCGTCGCGATGCGAGAGAAATCAATTGACGCCGGTTCGTCCATGCTGCGGTCCATCGTGCAACAACTCGTTCCTGAATGCGGCGGACATGTTGGTTGCCGCGCTGCGAACTCACAAAACCAAAGTAACTAAAACAAGACAGGTTGGGCGGACGGAAGCGTGACGATCCTCGCGGCGTATGTCGAGCGCCACACGCTGCCGGCTCACCAGTGAAACGGCCTTTCTTCGAGACTGCGACAACAGGATTCAGTGCGACCGGAAAACAGCAACGTCACAGTACGGCGAAGCCCCATTGTGGCACGACGCTCCAAGTCGTGAGTCGCGACGCGGAGCGTCGCACCACATATCTTACAGACATAACAATGCCTTCGGCCTTAACTCTGTACCCCGGTTTTCAAACCGGGCAAAGCCCCAGGGCGAACGCACATGAAGTCACGAATTGAATAGGACTTGCAGGAGGTAGTTGTCGTCCCAGGCGGCGTTGAGGCGTTTGTTTTTGACACCGAGTTT
>JAYUFI010000824.1:0-3820 GCA_043738805.1 Planctomycetaceae bacterium
CCCCGGACATCTTGAATCGAAATCAGTCCGGGGGCTGACGCCGCCCGGCTCGCCAAGTGAGTTGTTTGAAATTACTTGGTGCCCAGCTTCAGGTCGGCGAAGTCGAGAATTCGTTTCCAGTAGTCGCGGTTGAGAACGTGCTTCTCGTCGCGACGGTATTGCACGAGATCACCGCAGTTCGCGTTGGTCATGGCTTCGTCGCCGCTGATGACACCGGTGCCGACGAGGCCGCGTCCGCCAAGAAATTTGTAGACCTTGTCGGCTCCTTGCATCGACTTCAACGCTCCGTCGGGGCTCGCCCATTTGTCTTGATCACCCTCGCCATCGAACACCGGACGGGGTGCGACAAGAGCGACGAGCAGATGTTGGTCGATCGGCAGTTGGTCTTCGTGACCACCAAACGGGACGAACGAGTCGCTGAACCAGTGCGGGAAGACACGGTTAATGCGCTCGACAGTTTCTTGATCGTTCCCTCGGTTCATCGCCATGCCACCAGTTCCCGACTGATGCGGCACGACGAGCGCGATCCGCTCATCGAACGCCCCCGCGAAGATCGCCGTCTTGCCGAGCCGTGAGTGACCGACCACGCTGATGCGCTTCGCGTCAATCTCCGGATTCGTCGCGAGGTAATCGACCACGCGCGACAAGCCCCACGCCCACGCGCGCACCGTGCCCCAGTCGTTCGGGCCAAGCTGAGTCTGACCGGCTGGCAAGTAATGCGGATGAATGCCGTCGGTCAGTTCGGGCGTGTCGGGATCGATGTCGCCGTTGTAGAACGTCGCGAGGGCGTAGCCTCGTTCAACGAGTAAGTCCGCAGGCCAAGCGTCCGCTTGAGTCCCGCGACCCTTTTCAGTGGCGCGTTCGTTTTCGCTGCCAGCACAACTCTTGTAGACCCACTGCGGCGGGATCGCGATGAGCGGATCGTTCAGCACTGTGTGATTGCCACAGAAGCTCAGCCCGGCAAAGACCGGAGCCGGTCCCTTGCGATCATTCGGCACGATCAGCAGCAGATTGATCGGCGGCGCGGACTTCGGTCCAAACTTGAGCGTCACTTCGCGAAGAGTCGCTTTGCCGCCGAGTGCTTTCGCATCAGTGCGGACGATCGTGGCTTCGACTTTGTCCGGTGCGGCGGGAGCCTTGCCATACATGTAATGCTCGAAGAGCGCCTTCAATTCCGGACGCCGCTTCTGAAACCAGTCTTCTTTAGTGCGCACCGGCGTTCCGTCCAACATGACCAACGGATCGGGCGGTTCGGCTCGAGCGGAAAGCTTTTCGAACGGCGGAAAGTCGGCGGCGATGGCCGGTCCGACGCAGTTGATTAACAGCGTGACGCAAGAGACAAATCGACACAAACTCAACGCGCGCGGCATGAAAAAGACTCCTCAGCAAGTTTGAAGCAGGCAACGAGCGGAGCAGGCTAAAGGCTGGACTCCAACAGTTGCAACGCCACGAGACTACCGTTTGCGATTCCTGGCGCACGACTCATTTTGCGTCTCAGCACAGTAACCTGAAGTGTGAGTCTTGATGTTGTGCAGTCTGTCGGAATTTTCCAGGGCCGCTTGGTATTGGCCTCGCCTGGATGATTCACGCTTCGAGGAGATTCCACGACAGCATGCGCCATTGAAGCCTGAAGCGCCAGCGAAGGTGGGCAATGCCTTTTCTTCACTGACGCTTCAGGCTTCAATTTGACATTCTGTCTGGCTCAGTTCGGGATGCGGTCCACTGAGTTTCTCCGTGTGCCAGAGAAGTCATTTCGTGCCCGTTCCTAAGCTGCCGTTGGCACGGTCAGCTTCATCAGCCGTTCCAGTGCCGCCGGGTCGTCGTTCACGAAGCAGAGGTAAACGACCCCTTGCTCGGACCAGCCTGCAATCGACAGCGGTTTACCGGCGCGATGTGTGTACTTCAACAATGCACTCTGCACCATCAACTCCGCCGGTGGATCGAGCACGTTGTCGCGCAGCATCGTCAACAGAACACCGTGAATCGGCTTTGACTTCGGCAGCCGCAGTTCAAACGGAATCCACGATGCTGCGGCCTTCGATCCCGAAGGCTGTAACCAGCACGGAGCCCCGACGATCTTCATGCGTTTCATCCGTAGCCAACTCTGCGGCAACGGCGGCAACTGCGACAGGTCTGCCACGATCGGAAGGCCGTCTGACGTCAGCGGAGTCGTCTCGCACCAGGTCTGCACGGAAGCCGGTCTCCCTTGCATCGCGAACCACAACCACGAACTGCTCGCGGTAAGCATCAACATCGCGGCGGCCGTAGCAATGGCCCAAACACGGCGACGCAATGATCTTGCTGATCGCACGGCAACTCGGCGATCCGACTTCTTAGCGAGAGGCATTTCTTCCGTGTGTTGCTTGTTGTCCGGCGCTGTGTCACTTGTCAGCTCAGCAACCGAGTCCACAGGCATCTCAGACACACACGCCAACAATTGTTCTCGCAGGCCGACCGGAATGGGAACCGCTTGCATGACCTTTGCCAGCCGCGCATCGCGATCGCGGCGGTTCTCGAATGTGGCCCAACAGGCCGAACATTGTCGGACATGTTCCCAGGCTACCAACAAGTCCACATCGAGCGGCTCATCCGGAAGCGGATCGAGCCAGACACAATCGAGTCGCTCTAACGCGACAGCACAATTCACAAATTCCGTGTGGAAAGAAGGCATGGCAATCAGCGGGTGAGTGATGAAATTGGTTTCGGTGACGGAGCCTGAGGCAAAGTTTCTTCCGCAGTCAATCGACGGCGAAGATGTTGTTTGCCGCGCGACAAGCGGCTCATCACCGTCCCTAATGGAACGTCTAACTGGGCGGAAATTTCTTGGTAGCTCAATTCGTGGAAGTAATACAGGATGAGCGGGAAGCGGAATTCGTCAGACAGTTCATTGAGGGCGTTTTGCAGTTCTTCCGAATCGAAGTCGGTCGGTTCGTCGATCGGGCCGCTTGGTTCAGGGAGCGAGTCCAACGGAACGGATTGCCGAACTGCTCGGCTTCGGTTGCGGAAAAAGTGATGCCGCAGAATCGCCAGCAACCAACTCTTGGCACTCTCCGCCTCGCGAAGCTGATACAGCTTTTGCTGAGCCGTCAAAAAAGTTTGCTGCGTGAGATCTTCAGCGTCGGCGGTTGAACCGGTCAGACGAAACGAAACTCGATACAGCAGTTCGTAATGCTGTCCGATCAGTTCAGCCACACGTTGTTGAAGTTCTGGCGATTCCATGGCAGCGCGAGGAGAAGAGTCTCGTCCTAATGGTTTATTCCCGCGAAAGTCATATCGCTGCAAACTTTTCGCACAAGCCCGTCGCGGTTAAACAAACAAGCTCATCCCGATTCGGAGAGCGATGCCGTTTCATCCGGACTTGTCTCGCGCCGTCGCACTAGCAGCCACGCTGTCGGAGCCAACACTAGCAACATTCCCGCGAGCGAAGATGCGGTGTACTGCCGGCTTTCAAACAGCACTTCAAATAGCAACGCGAATCCGACCTGCGTGAGTCCCACCACCGAAACTCGCGAGGGAACACCGAGCGTGAACGCCTTCGTCAAACAGAACTGACCGATCGTCGCCGACGCACCAACTCCCAGTAGAAACAACCAACTCGCCAGCGTCACTGGCAACGACTTATCGGGGAACCGGCCATCGAGCAGCCACTTGGCACATCCGGCAAAGATCAGCGACACGCCGCTGAAGTGCCAGACGATCGCTCGCGTGTCGAGACCTCGTACCCGGTGCAGGCCGATCATCGCCAATGAACTCGTGAATGAGGCCAGCAACGCCCCCATCGTGGCAAGATTGCCCTCTTCCAAGTGGGGCTGCTGAATCA
>JAYUFI010000825.1:0-10092 GCA_043738805.1 Planctomycetaceae bacterium
TGCGGCGTGCGGTTAAACAGTGATGAGCGTGCGATGTGAAAAGACATGAGTCATCCATCAGTCGGGGTGACTGATCTTGCTGATGCTTCGGGTTACTGGGAGCAACGACGTGAGATTCAAAATTCAAAACTTGAAATTTCAAATCAGGACTGAAGTGAGTCGAGAGACGTGAGTGAGATGATTTCAGAAGGGAAGATACGACAGCATTTTCGGACGTTTGTCGAAAGGCTGGCAGATCGAGGCGGTCAGTAAGTGTCGGAGTTCTTGCAGATACTTGGCAGGGATTGTTTCAGTGGGATTCGGCGGAGCGTTCTCGGCGGCGAGTTGTTCAAACAGGTGCAGCGTCATTCCGTGAATCGGGTGAGCAGCGTACTCCGGTTTGCGGCAGTTCGGGCAGAGCAATCCTCCTTGAGAAACCCAGAAGACATAGTTGGTGTAATCGACCACCGCTCGTCCGCAAGCCAGGCACGCTCGAAAGTCGGGCATCTGTCCGATCTCTCGCAGCGTGATCACTTCAAATCGCAATACGGGCCAGCGGAAGTCCGCCTCTTCGGCCAAGCGTCGCAGTGTGATCACTGCCTCGTCATACAAAACGGGATGCGGGTCGTACTCCTCCGTCAGACCAGCTAACAACTCGGCAACGTAGTATCCGCCGTACAAGCTATTGAGATTGCGTTCGGGCGGACGGAACCGAGCCATCAATTGGCATTCCGTCAAAATGTCCAGTCCTCCTGTGGACTTCCGCAGGAACACTAGGCGAGATTCCGCGAGCAGATCAAGGGCACTTTCAAACGGCCCCTTGAGCCGCTTCGCCCCTTTGGCCACGACTGCGATCCTGCCAAAATCGCGCGTAAAAAACGTGACCACGCGACTGGACTCACTGAAGTCCGCCTGTCGAATCACAAGTCCGGTCGTTTTCTCAGCGGACATACACTCGTCGCTCGTCGTGGCTTATTTGATCGGACTTGGGTTGCGATTCGAACGAGACAGACTTCAACGCAAAGGTGCAAAGAGCGCGAAGGAACTGCAACCAAAGTAACCCGAAGCATCAGCGAGGGCGAACGCTTCACTTCGTCGCTGATCACGTCGAGTGAGCGTTCGCCCTCGCTGAGGCTTCGGGTTACCTTGCGATTCTTCGCGCCTTGGCGTTGAAATCTCCCCTGCCTCCGACGCGACTCACTTCAGCTCCGCGATCTTTTTGGCCGCTTCGACGCGAGCTTTCGCCAGCACGCTCTCAAGCGTCACGCTAGTCCCGTTTTGGCGCTTGCTTTCGTCGGCAGCTTCCATGAAGGCATAGATTTCGAGTGTCTCTTGTTCGCTAACCGGCGGCTGGCCAGAGCGAGCGAATTTTAAGACCTCGAACAGCAGCGGATCGTAACCGTCGTAGCTGCCGACGGGGCCTTCCCCTTTGTCGCCGGTCGCTTTGCCTTCATAGCCTTTCCCTTCGCGGTACGTGCCGACTTGGCCGTCAGACCATTGTCCGACAACTTCGATTTTGCCGTCTGCCGTCTGCTGACGCATGACTGTAACGCAGCCGGTTCCCATCACCGTGAAGAGCGACTCAACGCCGTGAATGCCGTACCAGAACAAATCGGGATGTGTCGGTTCGAGACTCGCCGGGCTGCTGGTTTCGGCCTTTGTGATCTTGCCGAACGCTCCCGCTCGCGCGGCGAGTGAGTTCTTGCCGAACCGTAACGAGGACGACGAAAAGATCGGTACCTTGTACTTTTTCGCCGCTTCAAAAATCGCCACTGCATCCGACAGCGAGCCGGCAATCGGCTTGTCGATGAAGCACGGTTTGCCCGCTTTCAATACGGGAATCAATTGTTCGAAGTGTGGCCGTCCATCGTTGCTTTCCAAGAAAACGAGATCGACTCGCTTCGCAAGTTCTTCGATCGAATCAACAATCTCGACGTTGAGTTTTTTCATCTCTTCGATGTAGCCGGGAACACGCTCGATGCTCGATTTGATATCCGGGCTGCCCTGCGGATACGCAGCGACCATTTTCCAACCGACCGCTTCGGGCTTTTGTTTTTCGGCGTTCAACGTCTTAGTGAAGGCGATCACGTGCGACGTGTCCAAACCGATGATCCCCGCTTTGAACGTCTTCGGCTCGGTGGCGGCAGCGTTCTTTTCGGCAGCGTCTTTCGTCGTTGGGCCAGAGGTGTTTGACGTTATTTTAGTTTCAGCGGTGGCGGCAGCCGGCGTGTTTGTCGGATCGCTTGAATTCAGAAACGACACATCCCAAATCCGCACGAACTGATCGTACCCGGCAGTCGCTACGGTTTTGCCGTCGGGTGATAGTGCGAGCGCAGCGATCTTCGCTTCATGTTCGTCCGACTTGCCGACGATCTTGCCATCTGCGACGTGCCAGATCATCAACTCATTCTTTCCCTTGTTGCGACCGCCGCTCCCCGTGAATGCCGTTTGACCATCGGCACTGATCGCGATGGCGTTGATCGGGCGGCTGTGTCCGTGGAAAAAACTGAGCGGCTTGCCGGATTCCACGTCGAACAGATACGCCTTCTCATCAACGCTGCCGACGATCAACTGCTTCCCGCTCTCCACGAAAGCGACCGTCGTTGCCGCGCGAGGAATTCCTTCCAACACATGCACGACTTCGCCGGTTTCGACGTTCCACAGTCGCGCGGTTCCGGGGCGAGTGATTCGCGTCTCTTCACCTGCAGCGGTCGCCAGCAGTTTACCATCCGGGGAAAAGGCAACGCTCAGCACCGGCTCGCGCGAATGTTCGAGTGTCTTCATCAGCAAGCCATCTTCCACTCGGATCAATCGAGCGGCCTCATCGTCGCAACCCGTCGCCAGCAACTTGCCGTCAGGCGCGACTGCGATCGAGGTGACGAAGCCGCGATGCATTGGGAGATCACGTTCTTTCTTGCCGCTCGCGATGTCCCACACGCTGGCCGATTGATACGCGCCGACGACAACCTTCGTCCCACCCGGCAGCAGCGCCAGCGATCGCACATAACCGGTTGCCGTCGCCCATGTCGCCGTTTGCTTGCGGCTCGCAACATCCCACACCTGAACCGTGTTGTGACTCCCAACCAGCAGCGTCTTGCCATCCAGCGAGAAGACCACGCTCGTCGCCCAATTGCCGAAGCCTTCCCACTGAGCCACGCTGTCCATGTCCACCGATTCGGCCTTCGTCTTCGGCTTTTCTACTTCGACCGGCTTCGCGTCTTCAGCCGCGATTGACCATCGCGCGACTCCCGCCGCAACGGCGAACCCCAAGATTCCCAACAACCAGAACGAACACATCCAGACATTTCGCAGCAAGGATCGTTGCATCGGCATGAGGTCACTCCATGAGCAAGCGAGGCGGGGAATTCCGAGCCCGGATTATCCGGCGATGTTTCGGAAACGCAATCACTCGCCGACAAAGCGTTCGGTTGCTTCGGCGTTGTGCTCGCGCTTTAATAGCCCTCGTTATCTGAATTCCATGCACGGAGACTCTGTCATGCGCCGTAGCCAATTGCTTGCGATGTCCTGTTCGTTGTTGGTGTGTGTCGTGAGCGGCGTCATTGTTTGGAACGATGACTCGGCGGCGGTCGCGCAGACGAGCAAAGCGAAGACCAAGACCGGGATCGGGACCAGCAAGAAGTCGACAGCCGAGTCCAAAGAGCTGGATGCTCGCGCCGAAAAGAACCTCGAAAATTTTCTCAACGATACGGCCAAGCTGGCGGAAGACTTCGAGAAAGCGGGGAAGTACGAAGAGGCTCAAGATCAAATGCGGACGATCTTGCGATTGAAGCCCGATCTGCCGGGAATCAAAGAACGGATGGAAAAACTCAACGCGGCACTCTTTGACAGTAACGAACACGATCTCGAACAAGACGTCAAAGAAGGTTGGGCCATGCGCGTCTTGGTCTCGAAGGGAAAGCCCGTGCGAGTCGAATCAACGGGCGAGTACACACTGTCGTTCAATCTGAAGGTTGATGGCGGCGGCCTTTCGACGAAAGATCCAGGGACCGACATGGCCGCTGGTGTCCGTTGCGGCGCGTTGATGGGCATGGTCTATCCCATTCCGGATCCCAACAAACCTCCCAGTAAGAACGACAAAGTGGGAGACGCCTTTGAAATCGGGACCAGCAAAGAATTCACTCCGAAAGAAGATGGCGTGTTGTTGTTGCGAGTCAATCTACCACCCGGCCACAAGAGCATCGGCAAGTTGAAGGTCCGAGTTTCCGGACATATTAAGTCGTTGCCGAAGGAGCTGCGGTGATGACCGACGTCGCCGTGCCGTCGCAAACAATCAGTCCGCCGATGCACGTTGCCGCTGAGCCGTTGCGAGTTGGTTTGATCGGACTCAACCGCCTCGGTTGGCATTTGATCGAACGCTGCCTGGCCGATGGTCCGTTCCGAGTGGTCGCGGCGTATGACGTTGATCCGAATTGCGCATCATCGAATTGCGCGTCAGCAGCGGCTCGCCTGAACGTGTCTGTCGTGTCGAGCATCACCGAGCTTGTCGCCTCACCAAACATCGACGTTGCTTGGATCGCGCATCCGATCGCGCTTCGGCCAGCAGGCTTGCCATCTGATTTGATCGAGCAACTCTTGCAGCACAACAAGCATGTCGTCGTCGAGACTCCGCTGAGCCTATCGACGGCTGACACAGATCGGCTCTTCGCACTCGCTCGCGAGCATGGTCGACATTTACTGGTCCATTCTCCGCGACACGCCGATGACGACATCCGCCGAGCAATCTCGGTTGTGAACAGAACCGAATTCGGAATAGTGCGCGCCGTCAAGTGGATCTCGTGGGGATACGGCTTGCTACCCAGCAGCGTTCAGAGTGGATCGTCTCACAACTCTCCGGCGATTGGGAGCGACGGCTCCGAAGAATCACGAGTGGTGTTGGTCCGTCAGATGGCTCATGCCCTCGATCAACTCGTGCAACTCATTTCGCATCCGCCTCAACGCATCACGACGTTCGGTGATCTCACGAGAAGCAAGTTTGCTGACCACTCACTGGACCGCGACCGTAACACGTCGGCCATCGCCGCATGGATCGAGTTCACCAACGGCGCTCATGCCGAAATCGACATTCGACTCGATAGCCCGGCTGCATTACAGACGGGTTGGGTGATCCAGTCCGCACGCGGCGGCTACGCCGACGGTCGCCAATACTCGCTCACCGAAGACGGCGAAGTTTTCGATTCACTAGCGTCTCCTTTGAACTTTTCAACAGGTATCCTCGATGATCTCAACCGCTCACTTCGAGCCAACGTCATCGACGATTTCGCCAACATTCAAACTCGGGCCACTGTCCGACTGCTCGAAGCCATTTTCACAGCGGTTGTTGACCTCCTGATTGAGGTTCGCCGTTGAAGCGGGCGAAGTTCCAGATTTCGCTGACACTCAGGATGGTTAGGAGTCGGCGCTCGCACAAAGGTGCTGAGAAGCCTTCGGTTCCGTAGACTTCCCGTCGAAAACGGCCAACAGAACGCGAAAGGGCTAGGAGTTTGTCTGATTGAAAGAGCAGCAAGGCATTCAGTTCGTTCTGAGCGGTCTCGGTGGCGGCTTTGTCCTTCTGCTCCTGGACGAGCTTCAGAGCCGCTTGAGCCGCCTTGTACTTCTTGCTGAAGGCGGCCCGGCTTGACCGCATCGACGAGTTCGCTCTGCTTCGCATTCGGCTTGAGCTCCACCGCCACGACGCGATCAATCTCGAAATCGTCGTAGTGTCTGGCTGCGTCCAGCTTGGCTCGCAGGTTGTAGACGAGATGCGGGTCGGTGACGTCGGTCAGTTCTGCCGTCGCATGATACGTCTTGAACGCCTCCAAATTGAACGCCTCCAAAATCTCCTTGGTGGCGTAAGACTTGGGCATTGGCGTCGCCTCGATTCAGCCCTGAGGGCCATGTTTGTCCGAAGAGCCATGTTCATGAAATTCGCGAGTTTCATGTTACCGGAGCCGAAATTACACGCATCTGTGCACTAATATGGAAATTGTTTTTAGCCCGGAGGGCGACACGTATCTCCCAGCCGGGAGGGCGGCATGTAATAGACGGGGGCGTCAGCCCCCGAACCGGTCACGGCGTTGATTGTGTTAGCCCCGGCAGGGGCGACACGAAACGCCGTAACAAATCGGATCGCGTGTGGCCGTGAGATGTCGCCCCTGCCGGGGCAGGGGACACATGCGAGACGTTGCCATCCAGGTGCTGACGCCTCTGGCTATTTCATGTCGCCCTCCGGGCTGAGATCACGCGCCCTCCGGGCTAAGATCAGGACGACTCGCACACGTCGATTTGGCCGGTGACGGCGGCGGAGATCAGGGCGGTCCGGCGTTCTTGCCGCAGTTCGATGGCTTACTCGGCTTCGGCGGTCAGGGCGTCGAGTTTCGCGGTGCAATCAGAAACGAGCATGATGATGACGGCTTTTTCGTCGGCTGGCGGAAGTACGACGGACAGTTCCATGAGGTTCGTTGACGAGGTCGAAGCCAGATTCGTGCTCTGCTTCGATCAACTCATGAAATAGAACTGCGCGTGGTCAGAACTCGTAATTATATTGAGCCAATGGGACGCAACTGATTTGGGGCGCACAGCGAAGACGTAGTTCTGCGTGATGCAGGGATCAATCTGGCCGCCCCAAACATGTCCGCGTCCAAGTTTGTCGAAGTCGCCGCCCTCATTCATCAGCACATCACTCGATTGAAGGCGATAGCGATCCAATTCGTCGGCATGGATCTCGATCAAAGCGACATCATCAAGATCAAGGTATCTGTCTTGCACGTTCGCGACTCGCAGGTATGGAACGGTTATCGTGGCCTATCCTCTTAGGTCTTTGCCCTTTGCAACTCTCGTCTGCACCGATGCGATTCGCTTGAGCGCGACCACCTCCCAATGTTCGGGCATATCGCCGAGCCATTCGATGCCGGAGGGCTTCAGGGGGGCGTGAGGGTTCAGACCTTTGGTGACGGCGTGGGAGATGATGGCCTGGCGTTTTTATTTCAGCAGTTCAATCAGCCGCCGCTGCTCCCCCCCACCCCGTCAATCTTCAACGTCTCTCGGTCAAGAAAACGACGTGATCATGGTTTGCTCGTCGTGAGGTGGAAATCCGGCGCGTTCGTCAAAGTGTTGTTGTTGATCGAAATTCTGGATTCCTGACGTTGACGATTTTGGAATGTGTTTGGAAGACGTTCATGCCCGTGGATCACCGCGAATTGACGAACTGACACTGCTGGGGCACTGGAAACACTCGACATTGTACGAAGCAATAAAGAACATCGACCTTCATGACCGCGACTCGATCTCGTCCAACTGGCGGAGTCGGCGGTCAGCGTTGAATGTTGGTGGTGGGAGTGCGTTTGCAAGCTGAATGGCTTCGTCCACGCTGAGGTCGTCGCGGCGTTGAGCGGTTCCTCGGAAGATTGGCAGGCCGTGGCGGCGGGCGATGATCTCGCGGCGCGTACGACCCTTCGGTGTTTCGGGCCACGGGCCGTCGAGTTCTTGCAGGTCGAAGAAGAATGGCACGCTCTTCTTGATGTAATGCCAGTAACTGGGATTGTCTGTCTGCAACAGCAGCCTTCCGCCCGGCACGAGCGAGCGATGGGCAAGCGTCAAGAACTCTGGCGTGATGAGCCGGCGGTCAATCTTTGCGGCTTCGTAGTACGGCTGCGGATGATAGATGTGAATCTCAGTGACCGATCCAGCCGGGACGTGCTCGGCCAACAACTCTCGCCCGCCGATGACCGCGAAACGAGTGTTGTTCAATCCGCGCTGATTGCCTCGGCGAGTCGCATAGCGAATCACCACCGGAAGAATGTCGATCCCCAGATGATCGAACTCCGGACGAGCGATGGCACAACTCAACGTCGAGCGTCCGTTGCCGCAGCCGATGTCGATGACGATCGGAGCACTCCGTCCGAACAACTCGGTCCAATCCCACAGGCCCGGCGGAAGTTTCTTGAGCGCCGTCTTCGCCCACTGTTCCGGAGACAAAATCTTCCCCGGAATCGGCACACCGAACTCACGTTCGATCTCGCCGACTTGTGGCTGCGGTTGAGGCTTTGACGAATTGGGGTTGCGAGGCTGCGACATGCCGTCTCCGTGTTATCCGTGTCCCATATTTTTCGATTCCCCTGCGATGACTTAGACACGGAACACACGGACGACACGGAGAGATTACAGAGCCATTGGTCGAGTCATTCGACACGCGCGGGGTACGGCAAGATAATCCCCCGCCGACCTGACCGCACCTCATGAGAAACCTGATGAAGCTCAAATGTTTGCCGGAAGATTTTGAAGTCATCGAGTTGACCGATCGCACGCCGAATGGTCGCGGGCCATTTGCGCTCTATCGGTTGATCAAGCGAACGCTCGGCACGCCTGAAGCGATTGATGCGGCGTTGCATCGTTGGAACTTGTCGCGATCGCAGGTCAGTTACGGCGGGCTGAAGGATAAGCACGCGGTGACAGAGCAGTTCGTCACGATCAAGAACGGCCCGCGACGCGATCTCTCGCAAACGAATGTGGAGTTTCAATATCTCGGCAACACCGATCGTCCTTTCGAGCCGACTGACATCGCGGGGAACCGATTCACGGTGGTGATGCGCGACATGTCTGAGGCGGCAGCGGCTCGCGCGGAGCAGACATTGCAAGAGGTCGCGGTCGATGGTGTGCCGAATTATTTTGATGATCAACGCTTCGGCTCGCTTGGCGAATCGCGTGAGTTCATCGCGGCACCGTGGTGTCGTGGCGACTACGAACGGGCGTTGTGGCTCTCGCTGGCCGAAGCGAACGAGCATGATCGGCCCGACGATCGTCGTGAAAAGGAATTGATTCGCGAGAAGTGGGGCGACTGGATCGGGCTCAAAGCCGCGTTGCCCAAGTGCAGTCGGCGAAGCATCGTGACGTACCTCTGCGATCATCCCACCGACTTCCGTCGCGCACTGGCGTTGATGCGAATCGACCTGCGCGGCATGTGGCTCTCGGCCTTTCAAAGTGCCGTTTGGAATCGGCTCTTGGCGGAGTCCTTGCAAGATGTTTGTCGCCCTGACCAAGTCTTCGTTATCGACTTTGGCGAGCGTCCCGCACCGTTCTATTTGACGCTCGATGAATCGCAACGGCGCGATCTCATCAACCTCGATCTGCCGCTCCCCTCCGGCCGACTCAAACTGGAATCGGGTGCGATGTATGACCGCTTGCACCGAGTGCTCGCCGAATTCGGCCTTCTGCCGCGTGAGATGCGCGTCAAATATCCGCGTGACAGCTTCTTCTCGAAAGGCCAGCGAGCCGCAATCTATCTTCCCGCCGGATTGGAATATCAAACCGATTCTGATGATTTGTACGCCGATCGTCACAAGTTGACGCTGTCGTTCGATCTCCCACGCGGGTCATACGCAACCATTCTCATCAAGCGATTGACTGAGGTTGCTGAACTTGGTTCGGCTTAACAAGGCGAGCAAAGTCGCCTACGACTGGGCTCGCCGACAGGTCTACAACCTGTTCTGGATCGAGCTGCTGGGAAAAGGAGGTTGACCAACCTCGTCGCGGCGGCACTCAGTAACGCCGTATGGGCCGGATTCGTCGGCCACTCTGTGCGAGAAATCATCACGCCAATTGTGACGCCGTTTGCCGTCGCGTCTTGATGAGTTTTTGACGCGCGTGGGTTGAGTCTTAACCCCCATTTGACACGGTACGCGCTAGCATTCCACCGAAAGGAAACGAAGGTCATACAGCGGTGTGTGCGATCATCATCAGGTGCGTTTGTAATGCGTGCCGAGCATGGTTTTCAAACCGTGTGTTCCGAGGGGAATTGATCGTACCGTGCTCGTAATGGCCAGGGGGATGTGCCATGGACCGAATTGAAATGAGTAGAACTGAGGTCATCTCGAACATCGTGTCGTTGCTCGCTGGCGTCGCGTTGCTGACCTATCTGGCTGTCGCTTTGGTGAGATTGGAGTGCATGCCATGATCGCGACGTCGTTGTGCAAAGATCATCGTTCCGAAGTGGATTCGTGGCGATCATCAAACAACTCAGACGGGCTTTGTCGGGCAGGTCACTGTTTCACAAGTGCGTCAATGGGTCACGGTGAAAGAGGTCACGTGGTGTCGTGACTCATCGTCGAAAGGAGAGTG
>JAYUFI010000826.1:0-1400 GCA_043738805.1 Planctomycetaceae bacterium
GGTCAACGACCGCCTGCTGCTGGTGCTCTCGGAGCACAGCATGAACAGCGAATGGGTGCGGCGAGAAATCAAACGCGCCCGCGCGACGGAACGGGTCGAGCAGCGGCAGAAGTTGTTTCCGATCCGACTGGTGAGCATCGACCGCATCCGCGATTGGCGCTGCGATGACGCCGATACCGGCGAAGACCTCGCCGAGAAGATTCGCGAATACCACATCCCCGACTTCTCGAACTGGAAACACCATGACGCCTTTGACACCGCGTTCGCCGACTTGCTCCGCGATCTGCGGGCTTGATGAAGAGCGTGTGAATTATCGAAAGCAGAAACATCGCGGCTCTTTGTCATCTGTTATCGCTCGACTACCTTCACAGAGTGAATGGTGAGTGCTCGGCACGAGCTCGCCTGAAAAGAGCACTCTGAAGTTGGGCTTTGATGGAGAGCATGATGAATCGTCAGTGGATGCAACGGACTCGGAGTGGTTTCACGCTGATTGAGTTGCTGGTGGTCATTGCGATCATCGCCGTGTTGATCGGCTTGTTGTTGCCAGCAGTGCAACAGGCTCGTGAGGCGGCGAGGCGGTCACAGTGTCGGAACAATCTCAAGCAGATTGGTTTGGCGCTGCATAGCTATCATGACTCGAACACCACGTTGCCGCCCGGTTGGTTCGGCGTCACGGCGGCGAAGCCCGATGTGAATGGGCTCAATGGGTGGAGTTGGAGTGCTCGGATTCTGCCGCAGTTGGAAGGGGCGTCGTTTTTCAAGACGCTGAACTTCAATGTCAAAGTGGGCGATCCACTGAATGCCGCCGCGCGGTTGAGCGTGCTGCCGTATTTTCGCTGTCCGAGCGATCTGGCTCCGGAGCGCTGGACGATCAACACCACAGGCACCGCGACTCCGCTGACCGATGTGGCGGGAGCGAGTTACGCCGGCGTCTTTGGCAAAGATGAAGTCGATGACTGCGATGGCCTCGCTCCCGGTTCGCCGTGCAGCAGCGATGGGGCGTTCTTCTTGAACAGCGCGGTTCGCTTCGCTCAGGTTCGCGATGGACTCAGCACGACGTTGATGGTCGGCGAGCATCAAACTCGCCCCGCCTCCGGTTGGTATTACACGTGGAGTGGCGTCATCGCGGGAGGCGATCGGTCGATCGTGCGAATTCTGGGGGACACCGACGTCACACCGAACCACGACAATCTGCATCTCGATGAATTTGCCAGCTACCACACCGGCGGTTGCCACTTCACGATGGGTGACGGCTCCGTTCATTTCGTCGGCAACAGCGTCAGTCTCTCCGTCTATCGCAACCTGAGTTCGCGAGCTGGCAACGACGTCGTGACCGAATTCGGATCGGCTAGAGCTTTGTCACAGCCAAAGTTTCGAGTGGCTGGGGTCGAGCGAAGTGA
>JAYUFI010000827.1:0-1399 GCA_043738805.1 Planctomycetaceae bacterium
CCTCGAAGACCTTGTGAACAAGCTGGAAATCAAACTTGACGCATTCAAGGAAGAAGTTCGAGTACGCGACATCGCTCGAGGAATGGTCGCAAACTCTGGCAATAACTGAATATTAGTCGTTCGTGGACAACGAAAGGGGCCCTCACAATGGGTTCAATGCAGGTGCTTCTCGAAGGATGGGTCTCGCTGCGAAATGAGACGCTGTCCCGCAAGTTGATGCCAGAAACATTGGCGGAAATTGCGAACGCGTATCAACGCGACTTTCCAATCGAGGACTTCATCTCCGAAGACCTGTCGCCTAAAAGCGCGGATCTGGTGCGTAGGATGGCCACTCAGCAGCGAGCGGCGATGCTCGCCGGGTTTCAACAAGTTGCGGAACACGTTAATGCCGGGTTCGATGCCCAGGCGGCGGCCATGAGTCGGATAATCTGCGAACTGTCGCAACTGAACTGAGTCGGAATCGAGGGCGAGAACGAGTGAAACGATCAACCCGCAAGACCGCAAAGCCGAACGTTACAATATCATTGACGAACGTCAACGGAAACGTAACAATGGTCGCACGACGATTGAACAAGATCATCAGCGACTACTTCGGAGACTCGGTTGTGCAAAAGATCATTCCCTACTATCGCGTTTCGACTGCCAAGCAGGGTAAGAGCGGCTTGGGTCTCGAAGGGCAGGAAGCGGCCGTCGCGGCATTCGTCGCCCAACGAGGTTGCAACGAATTGGCCACCTATCGGGAAGTTGAGTCTGGCAAGAACTCCGAGCGTCCGGAACTGGCGAAAGCCGTCGCCCATGCCAAGCGGAGCAAGGCAACGTTGGTCGTGGCCAAGCTTGACCGGCTCGCCCGCAATGTTGCGTTTCTGTCCCGCCTGATGGAATCGGGAGTGGACTTCATTGCGATCGACATGGAACACGCCAACCGATTGACGATTCACATCCTGGCCGCAGTTGCCGAGGGCGAAGCGAAGGCTATCAGCGATCGAACGAAGACTGCGTTGGCGGCCGCGAAAGTTCGTGGTGTGAAGCTCGGATCGGCTCGCCCTGGCCATTGGGACGGGCGGGAGGATGCTCGATCTCGTGGGCTGCAAAAGGCAACGAAGATTGCAGCAGAGCGGAAGACACAAGCAGCCAAAGAAGCCTACGTCGATCTCGTGCCGATGATGACACAACTCAAGGATGGCGGCTCGAGCCTTCGCGACATCGCCGATGCTCTGAACGCCGACGGTCACACCACGCGCCGCGGCATGGCCTGGAATCAGGTTCAAGTCAAACGAGTTTTGGACCGGGCGGCGAAGTGAAGCAGGTACTCCGCGAAACGGAACGCGAACAACTGATGTAGGATCTCATTCATGGCCAGCGTCTCAAACGATTCCAACGGAACTCGGCGGGTCCAGTT
>JAYUFI010000828.1:0-10046 GCA_043738805.1 Planctomycetaceae bacterium
GATTTGGTGCCAGGTGTTGTTCTTCGGGGCGTTGATGTCGGCGATCCTCTCGACGGCCAGCGGCACGCTGCTCGCGCCGGCGAGCGTGCTCACCGAAAACGTGCTGCGAGTGTTCCTGCAGCGGTTGAAGCTGACCGACCGAGCCATGCTGATGACGCTGCGGAGCCTGCTGGTCCTCGTGGCGATCGTGGCGACGACGATGTCGGTGAACTCCAACCAAACGATGTACGAGATGGTCGAAGCGGGCTACAGCGTGACGCTGGTCGTCGCCTTCGTGCCGCTCGTCTTCGGCATCTATTGGAAACGAGCCACGACTCAAGGAGCGGTCTTCTCAATCTTGCTCGCCGTCTCGGTCTGGCTCGGTTTCATGTTCTCGTTCCATGAGAAAGAGAGCGAAGAAATCTGGCGGTGTGTGCCCCCGCAGCTCTACGGCTTGGCCGCGTCGGTTCTCGGAATGCTGATTGGCTCAACGATGCCGAACTGGATCAAGCATCGGCAACCGGATCCCGCCGAGTTGGCCAAGAAGCGGGGAGCGGCAACGGGGCACTGACTCGTTCGTTGCGCGAGCTGGGGTCAGCAGGCTTGCTGTGTCCGTGCAGCGAAGAGACGGGCAAGAGTGCCCATCCTCCGAACTCATCAGGCTGCGATCACTCGTAAACCGGCATCTCGGAGCGGGGCCACATCGAAGTCGGCGAAGTCGGCTCGGTCAACGATGTGAGCTGTTGCAGCAAATCACGGATGACCGCTTCGGCTTCGATTTTCTCCGTGACCCAGCGGTGACTGGCGAAACGCCACGCTGATTCTCGCATGTCGAGTTGCTCGGTTTGGGTCTTGAGTGACGAAGCCTGCTCTCGCAGCCTGCGTTCTTCAACGGCGGCCCATTCCGTCATCGATTGCTGTTCGGCGTGGAACTCGTCCTTCTGTTGTTGAAACGCCTGCCGCATGACTTCGAGTTCGCTGCGTTGTTCGGTCAGCGTCTCACGCAAGAAGCGGTAATGATTGCTGAGCTGTTGCTGAGCCGCTTCGATCCGTTGTTTCGCAGAATCCTCGCCGGTCGCTTGCGTCATCTGAGCCCACGCCTCTTCGATTGCCATGCGCATTTCGAGAGTTGTGCGGTGCGTCTCTTCGAGTTCCACACGTAGCTTGTCTAAACGTTCGCGGCGGCCATCGAGGTTTTGCACGTGCAGCGCGAGCATATCTTGCTGCCGGCGCAGGTCGGATTGTTGCAGGCTCCGCTCACGATCCCACTCCTCCCGTTCGAGCTTGATCTGCTCGCGGTCGTGTTCGGTGTATTGCTGGAACGCGCGCTGCGATTTGAACAACATTTCGCGTTCGCGATTGACCGAGCGTTCGCGTTCTTCGAGCAACGCGCGGACGCGATCCAACTGTGACCAACGCAGCCGGATGATCGCCTCTCCCTCTTCAAGCTGACTGCGCGAACGCTGAGCCTCGCGACGAAACTCGTTCTGCGCCGATTCGATTTCCTGGCGTGCTTTGTTGAGATGCTCTTGTTGAAACCGCAGACGATTTTCGAGGACCGCTCGCTCGTGCTTGAGTTCTTGCATCTGCTGATCACACTGCCGAGCAAACACATCCTGCTGCTGTTTCAACGCGGCCTCTTGTTCGCTGCGATGTGCGTCAAGTTCGTCCGTGTGTCGTTGTCGTTGAGCGAGCAAATCCTCGCGGACTCGCGTGGTCGCTTCCGTTTGGATTTCGCGTTCGCGAGCCATCTCCGCCTGCTCACGTTCTCGCTCGGCGGTCCAATTGGCACGGACTCGCTCGAACTCATCGCGTTCGCTGATTAACGACTCGCGTTCTGCTCGCAGCTCGCCGGTGAGGACTTCTTCCGTCACGTCCTCACGCACGCGCGACTTCGCCGCTTCGAGTTCTTGCAAGCGACCTTGAATCGACTGTTCGAGCGATTCTCGCTGGCGATCAAACTCCGCCTGCAAGCGTTGCTTGTCCGCTTCGGTGAGCGCAATCGCTTGGCCCAACCGCGTTCGATCAACGTCGAGCTTGCTCGACATTTCTGCGAGCAACTTGATCCGCTCGGTGTCGAACGCTTCTTTCTTGCGATCGACTTCGCGCTGAGCCATGCGGAGCGTTTCGGTGATCTGCTCTTGTTCGGCAAGCGACTTAGCGAGCGTTGCCTCGCGCTGACGGAGCACGGCGGCTTTGCCTTGCAGTTCTTGCTCCGCCTCTTGCTTCCAAAGCTGCACGTCGCGGCGTTCCTGCTCAAGCTGCTGAGTCTGAGCGGCAATCGCTTGATCGCGCCGATGCAGGTCAGAAAACTGACTCCGCAAGTGATCGACCATCAGGCTGGCTTGCGACAACAAATCCTCGCCATGTCGCGGTGCCGCTGCGGGAGCGGATGTGAGATCAATCCCAGCATCTGCCGCCGAATCGGTGTTTTGAGCAAACTGCTGCGGAGGATCAATCCGCGTCATTCGCCCATCCGCGATCGGCACAAACCGCGACGTCGCATCTCCCGCGTTTTCCCACGCAGGCCGAGTTGTCGCCGATTGATTGACCTGATCCGTCCGCAAATCATCGCTCATCCCGGGAGTCCTTTCCCTGAGAGTGCCGTTCTCGTGGGGCACGTTTTCAACGTGCCTGCCTAGTTCAACATTGAAAGGCGGGGCACATTGAAAACGTGCCCCACGTTTTTACAGCGTCTTATCCAGCATCGCCGCCAATTTGGTCTTCGGCACCAAGCCAACCGAACGATCCACGACCTGTCCGTCTTTGAACAGGATACAGGTCGGAATGCCGCTGATCCCCAATTGAGTCGCGACGCCTGGGTTTTGATCGGTGTCCATTTTGCCGACCTTCACACGACCAGCGTATTCGTTGGCCACTTCCATGATCGTTGGCGCGAGCATCTTGCACGGTCCGCACCACGGAGCCCAAAAATCAACCAGCACCGGCTGGCTGCTTTGCAACACTTCGGTAGGGAAGTTGGCGTCGGTGAACTCCAAAACATTTCCGGACATGACAAGCGACCTCGGTAAGAAGAGAAATTCGGTAAGCCACGCAAGCCGCTAGAACAACGTTGGTCGAAGGGGCTCGAAAGGCACGGGATTATTGGGCAATCCCAAAACTGTGTCAACGTGCCGCTTAAGCACAGCGGCGACTCTGTCATCTGCACAAAGTCGCCCATGTGATGGGTTTGATCCATTCGGGTTTACGGAATGGTTCCCCGCTTTCCCCGTGACGCTCACAGTTGGTGGGGTGGCGATGTTACACTGCGACCGCCGAAACGACGGCAAATCACTGACCGACGGTTGAGACAACGCGACGGTCTACCCATCACGCCATTGCGCGAACCCACCTGTTTTACTGATGAATCGCTGGCGGCTTTGGCCCACTGATCCAAGACGTTGTCACTTGGAACGCGGTTCCACCCACGAAAGATGCTGAATCATGTCTGATGACTTCCCACAACCGAACAAAGAGCTCGAAGCCGCCGCCGCGATTGAATCGCAGGCCGAGGCGGTCGTTGAACCGCTCGATGTGACCGATGAGTCACACAACACCAATCAATCTCAGGAGCCGGCGGAACCGATGGCGGTCGGCGACGGAGCGACGGCTGACGTTCGTGCCGCAGTAATTGATACTGACGACGAGGACGTTGATCCGTTCGACGGCGCGTCGGACGATGATGAACTCGATGACGAAGACGAGTCCGAAGAATCAGAAGATGATGAGGACGCAGAGGACTTCGACGACGACCTCGAAGAGGAAGATGATGACGAAGACGATGATGACGAAGACGATGCTCCGTATGACCTCGACGCCGACGATGAGGACGAGTCTTTAGTGTCGAGCGATCTCGGTGGTGACGACGATCACTCTGCCGCTCCTAAGAAGTCCAAGCGTCCGCGTGGCGTCGCGGCGGAAGGAATCAGCGACATCGTAGCGTATGAACCGGAGTCGTCAGCGGACGGAGACAACGATCCAAGTCCAGAAGGCGGACCCAAACGCGATCACTCGAAACACGTCGCGAAGTTTGAGCCGCAGCGGCTCGCGAAGATTCTGGCCGCTTCAGGGCTTGATGCACGTCGCAAATGCGAAGAGTACGTCACTGCGGGCCGAGTTTCTGTCGATGGCGAAGTGATTAAAAACCTCGCGTTTCGTGCCGACCCGTACTCGCAAAAGATTGAACTCGATGGCGAACGGATCAAGCAGCAGCGCAAGGTCTACTTCATTTTGAACAAGCCACGCGGCGTCGTGTGCTCGAACAACGACCCCGAAGGCCGACCGCGAATCATCGACATGTTTCCGGAGTTCTTCAAAGAAAGAATGTTTACGATCGGCCGGCTCGACTCGGAAAGCGAAGGGTTGATTCTCGTCACTAACGACGGCGAGCTCGCCAACCGCATGGCTCATCCACGCTACCGCGTCCCCAAGTTCTACCTCTGTCATGTGAAGGGTGTACCGTCGCCGGACACACTCGCTGCGTTGAAGCGCGGCATGTACTTTGAGGAAGGACGTTTCTCGGTCGAAGGCGTCCGCATGAAGAAGACGATGGGGGACAGCGCGTACCTCGACATTGTCCTCAACGAAGGCCAGAACCGCGAAATTCGCCGACTGCTCGCGCGAGTGGACCACAAGGTCATGCGTCTAAAGCGAGTCGGCTTCGGCCCGATTCGACTCGGCGACATTCCCAGCGGAGCGTTTCGTCCGCTCACGAACGAAGAATCCAAACTGCTCAAGAATCTTTCCGAGCAACGGGCTCATCTCGACAAAGCCGCTTCGCGCGGGCGCAAAGGAAAAGTCCCCAAGCCGCCCTACGGTATCAAAGGTCCGTTCGGATCCAAGAAAGCTTACGGAGCAAAGCCCGGTTTCGCGTCGAAGTCGGGTTACGTCAAAACTTCGGTTGACGAAAACGGCGAGTTTCCCGTGAAGCGGAACTATGCCGACAAACTCCGTTCGCGACAGGTTTCAACATCGCGAGATGCCAACACGCCCGACGTCAGCAACCGCCGTTCAGAACGTGATAGTCGTGGTTCGGATCGCGATGATCGTGGCTCACGCCGACCAGCGAGCGGCTCACGTCCTGTCAGCGATGCTTCTGGCGAAAGCTTTCGCCAACGTCCACCGCGCGACGATCGACCGCCGCAACGCCGCTTAGTCGAAGCGTCCAACGACGACTTCGACAATGACGACGCGATTCCTTCACAGAGCCGCCCAACGACCGAGGGTCGCTTCGACAACCGACCGCCGCAACGCGAATACAATCGACCGCAGTCCGGCGAATACAGTCCACGTCCGCAATACGGCGAAAGCCGACCGCCTCGGCGATATCCGTCGAGCAACGAAGGGCAGCCTGACCAATCCGCACTGGAGTCGTTACCTCCACGACAATATGGCAACCGACCGCAACAAGGTGGATACGGTCAGCGCTCCCAGCAGCAGGGTGGGTACAGCCAGCGTCCACAATACGGCGCAGATCGACCGCCTCGAAAATATCCGTCGAACGACGAGGGACAGTCCAGCCAAAGTGATGAAGGATTCCCACCACAGCGCCGCTACGGCAATCGGCCACAGCAAGGCGGATACAACCAACGCCCGCCGGGGGGATACAACGATCGTCCACAAGCCGGATACAACCAACGTCCGCAATACGGCAATGATCGTCCGCCACGCCGCTCTCAGTCAGACGACTCAAGCGGCTCCAACCAAAACGAGTCGTTCGACAATGACTCCGACTTCAACGGCGGTCGTCGTCGCTCAAACAATCAAGACGATGAGAGCGACTTCACGCCACGTCCTCAAAGTCAACGACCTCCACGACGAGAAGGAGGTTACTCGCAACGTCCACCTCAAGCACAAGGACGCCCGACACAAGGAGGCCCTCCGCAGCGCCACTATGGTTCGCAAGAGGGGACCGGCAACGAAGGCGGCAATTCCGGCCAACGTCGTTACAGTTCTCAACAAGAGGGAACTGGTGGCGGCTACTCTGGTCAGCGTCGTTACGGCTCACAAGGTGGTGGCACGAGTGAACAATCTGGCGGATACTCTGGTCAACGCCGACCTGGGGGCTATCGCGACGACAACCAAAGTCAAGGAGGTGGCTACCAATCCGGCCCACCACGTGGTCGAGGCCGACCTCCCGCTCGTGCTCCGCGACCAATGACCGCCGATGGCAAGGAAATCCTTGAGGGCAAAGTGACCGGCTATCGGACTCCGCCCAAGGAAGGATTGCCACGTCGCCCATATAAAGCGGTGCTCGGCATGAAGGGGAACCGCGAGCAGCGGCAACAGCGCCGCAAAAAAGACTGACGAATAGAGACGAGTCCAAGCGACTCTTCGCAACCATCAAAACCCCGTCACCGGATTTGCCCCCGGTGGCGGGGTTTTTCTTTTGCTTGAACAGTCGCAAGAATCCAGACGCGTCACCGTAGCCCGATTTTTCAAACCGGGCGAACAGTACCGCCCAGTTTGGAAAACCGGACGACGGAACAACCAGAGGCTCGATTTCCTCCGAGGGACCGCCTGAATGACATCAACTGCCTGCACCGAATCAACGCTTGGATGCCAACAGGCTTCTCCCGCGTTCCCCCCCTGCCCCGCGGGCCAGCATGTTGCCACCGTTGTTGAGCAAGAGCAGATAGCTCGCAACACCTTTCGCTTGCGGTTGCGTTGCCCGGAGATCGCGCGACGCATCGTCCCCGGACAGTTCTTCATGGTGCGGCCTGCTCGCGGAACGGACCCGCTGCTGGGTCGACCGTTTGCGCTGTACGACATTTACCACGACGAACTCGGTCAGCCAGCGGGATTTGACTTCGGTTACGTGACTGTCGGCAAGTTGACGTCGCTCATGCCAAGCTGGAGCGTCGGCGAAGAGGTCTCTGTGTGGGGACCGCTCGGCAACGGCTTTCCGATCATCCCGCTAGGAACGCAGCACCTGATGCTCGTTGCCGGCGGCATCGGCCAGACGCCGTTTCTAGCGATGACTCGCGAAGCGTTGGGGCTACGACAATACGGCTCACCGACTCGTCAGAGCGAAACTCGACCGCAGCAAGTCACGCTCTGTTACGGAGCACGATCTGCGGAATATCTCGCGGGACTCGATGACTTCGCGATTGACGGACTCAATCTGCAAGTCGCCACCGATGACGGCAGCCGAGGGCATCACGGCTTCGTCACCGATCTCCTCAAACAATCGCTCGCCTCGGATAGCCCGCCGGACTTGATCTACTGCTGTGGTCCCGAGCCGATGATGCACGCCGTGCAAAAGATCGCGACTGCGGCGAACGTCTCGTGCTGGCTGTCGCTCGAAACACCGATGGCCTGTGGCATCGGCATTTGCTTCAGTTGCGTCGCCAAGATTCAACAGGATGACGGCTCCTGGGACTACCGCCGCACGTGCCTCGAGGGCCCGGTCTTTCCCGCGTCAAAAATTGTGTTCTGAAATTGATTTTCTCACTCTGCGTCTCCGCGGAGGGGGATCATCGCAAACGAGGAAGTGTCCCGCATGTTTAAGCTGACTAGCCCTCGATTAAACGATGTCATCCCGACCCCACCGAGCTTGCCTCGGTGGAATCGGGCTTTTGCACTACGAAGCTCTTCATTCGCAGTCTCAATCGACGTAGTGCAGAAGCCCGAAAACCACCGAGACAAGCTCGGTGGGGTTGCTTGGGTCAGGACTGGCTTTTGCGTTCTGTGTGCGATGGCTCTCGCGGTACAACCCTTGATGGGCCAGACGACCCCGTCGCCGCTGGAGAAAGAGAAGTCGCTCAAGGAATTGATGCCGCGCATTCCGCACACGGAGGCGAAGGACGCAATCAAGACCATGAGTGTCGAGCGGGGCTTCACGCTGGAACTGGTCGCCGCTGAGCCGGATGTCGGCGATCCGGTCGATGCTTGCTTCGACGAGTTCGGGCGGATGTTCGTCGCCGAGTTCCACGGCTATCCGTACTCCGCCGAGCCGACGAAGCTCAACCCGAAAGGAGGCGGCACAGCGAACGACGGCATCATCCGCATGTTGGAGGACACCGACGGCGACGGGCGTTTCGACAAGAGCACGATCTTTGCCGACAACTTCGACTGGCCGCTTTCGGTCGCCTGTTATCGCGGCGGGCTGTTCGTCATCGGGATGCCGCACCTGTGGTACTTCCAGGACACCGACGGCGACGGCAAAGCAGACAAGCGCGAGATCGTGCTCAGTGGCTTCAGCAAGGACAACATTCAGGCTCTCGCCAACAACATGAAGTGGAGCCTCGATAACCGCATCGTCGTGGCCGGAGGTCGCAATCCGAACGTGCTCACGAAGGAGGGCAACGTCGTGCTCCGCGGAGCGAACGACTTCGCGTTTGATCCCGTCACACGCACGGTCGAATCCTTCAGCGGCGGCGATCAGTTCGGGCATTCGATGGACGACTGGGGCAATCGCTTTGTCTGCAACAACAGCAACCACATCGAACACGTTGTCTTCCCGTCGAAGTACCTCGCACGCAATCCGTCCTTTGTAGTCGGCGGTGTCTTACGCACGATCGCGGCTGAAGGTGCTGCGGCAACGGTCTTTCGACGCAGTCCGCCGGAACCGTGGCGCATCGTCCGCACCGCGCGCCGAGTCAACGATCCGAAGTTCGCGGGACTCCCGCCCACCGAACGAGTGGCCGTCGGTTTCTTCACGTCGGCAACCGGTGTGACGATCTATCGCGGCGGCGCGTACCCGGAAGAGTTTCAAGGGAACGCCTTCATCGGCGACGTCGGAGCGAACCTCGTGCATCGCAAGAGTCTGACCCCGAACGGCGCGAGCTTCATCGCCAAACGCACCGAAGAAAATTCCGAGTTCATCGCCTCGACCGACAACTGGTTCCGGCCGGCGAATTTCGTGAACGCTCCGGACGGCACGCTCTTCATCCTCGACATGTACCGCGAAACGATCGAGCACCCCGCGTCGATTCCGGACGACATGAAGGAGTACCTCGACCTCTACAGCGGCAGCGATCGCGGACGCATCTATCGTTTGCTCGGCCCCGACAAGAAGCGGATGAAAGTCGAACCGCTCGGCAAGATGTCTTCGGCCGATTTGCTCAAACAGTTCTGGTCCCCGAACTCATGGAACCGCGAGACCGCTCAGCGATTGCTCGTCGAACGGCAAGATATGTCGCTGCTGCCGAGCCTCCGCCGCATGGCCGCGCTGAATCGCTCGCCGCTCGCACGACTGCACGCGCTTTACACGCTCGCCGGAATGAAGTCACTGCGGTCGGATGTGCTCATGGTCAACTTGAAACACCCGGAACCGCGATTGCGAGCTCACATCATTCGCCTGTCCGAATCACTGCTCGCGAACGACAGCGAACTCGCCGCTGCCGTCGCCGAACGAGTCGATGACGACGACGATCGAGTTCGCTTTCAGCTCGCCTTCACCGCCGGCGAAATGCCGAACGAACTGGCGCTCGCCACGTTGATCCGGCTCGCAAAGAACGAGCGCAACACCGGCGACATTCGCACGGCGATGATGACCTCGCTCGGCGGACGAACGCTGCCGTTCTTCGAGCAACTCGCCGCCGACGCCGAATTCCGCACGCAGCCTCACGCAGCCAGTTGGTTCATCGAACTCGCCCGCAGCCTCGGCAGCGAGGCGAACGCCGCCGCCGGACTGAGCGCGTTACGCGTCGTCGTGACCAGCGACCTCGCCCCCGCCACGCGATCAGCCATCTTGTCGGCCATCGGCGAAGGCTTGCGCCGCCGCGGCAGCTCCGTCGCCAAGTTGTTGATCGAGAGCAAAGCAGACGACGCCACCAAGACGCTCGTTGCCAATTTCTTTCAAGCGAACGTCGTCACCGCCGCGAATGCCGACAAGCCGACCAGTGATCGCCTCGCCGCCGCGCGGATTCTCAGCCTCAGCGATTCGGCCACCGCGAGCGAAACGCTCGCCGGTTTGTTGCAGCCGCAGATCGACCCGCAGTTGCAAATCGCTGCCGCCAATTCGTTGGGACAACTCGACGGAGCCGACGTCCCGAAGCTGCTGCTCGCTGGCTGGCGGAGTCACTCCCCAGCCGTCCGTCGCGAGGTTGTCGATGCGCTGCTCC
>JAYUFI010000829.1:0-10043 GCA_043738805.1 Planctomycetaceae bacterium
GGGGTCGAGCAACGCGAGCCCCCAGCGAAACGCAGGCTGGGGGCTCACTTCGCTCGACTCCGGCCACCTGAAACTTTGGCTGAGACAAAGCACTAGCAATTCATTGCCAGCGTGGTCTCAAGTCAGATTGCCTTCACTCCCGCCAGGCGATGCACCGTTTGCCATTCGGCGGCGGTAACAGGTTGGATCGATAAGCGTGCTCCGGGGCGGATCACCATCATGTCGGTCAGGTCGGCGCACGCTTTGAGGTCATCACGCGTGACCGGTTTCGGGAAGACTTGCAGCAGGCGAATATCGACCATGAACCAGCGCGGTGAATCGGGGTCGCTTTGGGGATCGTAGTATTGATGCTGCGGATCGAACGCGGTGTGATCCGGGTAGCCGGTGCGGACCACTTCGGCGGTGCCGACGATCGCCATCGGAGTCGCGTTGCTGTGATAGAAGAGAACTCGATCACCGAGCTGAATCGAATCACGCAGAAAATTCCGCGCTTGGTAATTTCGCACGCCGAACCAGAACGTTGTCTGATTCGGTTCATTGACCAGATGCGTGATTGAGTACGCCTCCGGCTCCGATTTGAAGAGCCAGTATTGGTGAGCGGATTTTTGCGACGATTGTTTCTTGGCCATGCGACAAGTTCCTAATAAAGCGATGCCACTTCGTACTTTTACGTAGCCATCACGCTCCGCGTGATGAGCCGAGCACACGGTTGACGTCGATTCCTCGTTCAAAGTCGGTGAAGCATTCGGCTCGTCACGCGGAGCATGACGGCTACTTACTTGCGGCATCATTGCGTTACACGAGTTCTTCGTTGTCATCTTCTTCGAGTTCGAGATCATCGTGTGATTGCCGCTTGCGCTTCTCGGTCGGAGCACGGCGGAAGACGGCGACGATGTCATCGACGGGGACGACGAAGAGCAGATTGTCTTGCTCGAAATCGACCGGGATCGCGTTCTTGGGGTGAAACAAAATCTTGTCGTACTTTTCGATTGGGAAGTCGATGTCGCGTTGAACCTGAACGCTCACTTCGACCACGCGGCCGGTGATCGTTGGAATTTCGGCGTGATCGGGAAGCACGATACCGCCGCGAGTTTTCTGCCGCCCCTCGTCTTTGCGGATCAGCACCCGCATGCCCAAAGGTTCCACGTACTCATTCACGAAAAGGTCTCCACTGACGACAATGAAAAAGTAGGATGGGCACTCTTGCCCGTCAGTAACATTGGAATCGATCAGCTCTCAAGCGGAGCATTTTTCAATGACCCGTTTGAGTAAGTGGAAAAGCGACGGGCAAGAGTGCCCGTCCTACAAAAGTCTTGGCGATAGGTTTTCAACAGCCCCCGATCGTCCGGATCGGAGCACCGCTTGTGTGAAATCAAAAACCGGCAACGCACATTCTGGCGGAGCCAGCGGAACTGTTCCGAGCAGCAATTGATCGAGAAATCCGCTGACGGGATTTCCCAAGCGGTCGAGTTCCGGATGACCGATCGGGCTGACGCCGAGTGCCGACTGCCAGACTGGATCAGCGACCTTCAGCGGTTCAAGCGAGTTGTTGCGTCCGAGCCAAATCTGCCAATCGCGCACGAGCAAGTCTGCCTCTTCGCAGTGAAAGTGAAAGTCTTCGCGAAACGTTTGCGAGTGTCCCGTGAAGTGCATCGTCGCAAGAACGTCCCGCTCCAGCCGAGCGGAGAACGACGTCACGATCTCGACGTTGCTGCCGCAGTTTTGATTACGTGCGAAGACATCAAGCGGCTTCAGTCCGGTCAGAAAAAAGAGCAAGTCAATCTTGTGGCTTCCAGCGTCACCGATGAAGCCTCCCAGATTGATGGCCGGATCATCGCGCCATGTACCGCCGATCGTTTGTTGCCAACGTTCGGAATTGATCGACGTCACCGAGCGAATCGCACCCCAACGTCCGCTGCCGAGTTCCTCATGCAGCGCGCGATACACGGGCCAGTAGCGACGCTGATAAGCCACCGACAAAACCGGCCCGCCGAGGCGAGACTCTTCAATCAGCGTCAGCAAATGCTCGCAGCGATCCGCGAGCGGCTTCTCACACAGCACATGCCAACCGGCTGAGCGGCAACGGCGAATGTTCTCGAAGTGCAACGACGTTGGCGTGCCGATGATCGCCGCATCGACGTCGGCGTTGTTGATCAAGTCGTCGAAGCTCGTGAAGACGTGCGCGTTCGGAGCCAGATTGCTTCGCAACTGATCGGCGGTCGCGAAGTCCGTATCGAACAGAGCGACCGCTGATCCGCGTCCGTCTGTGAGTAATCGTTCGATGTGCAAGCGGCCCATGCGACCGCAACCGAGAATCGCAAATCGCATGTTATCTCTCTCGCCGAATCGCGGCCCGCATCTCTCGGTCAGCGTCGTCCTTTTTGAGCTTCTCACGTTTGTCGTGCAACTGGCGACCGCGAGCGATCGCGACCTTCACTTTGATTTTGCCCTCGGAGAAATGCACATCGAGCGGGATGAGCGTGAAGCCTTTCTCATCTCCCTTCTCAGCAAACTTTTGTAGCTCACGTTTGTGGAGCAACAGCTTGCGAGTCCTCAGCGGCTCGTGATTCTGCACGTTGGCTTGTGGGTATTCGGCGATGTGGCAGCCGACCAGCCAGAGTTCGCCGTCGCGCAAACGCGCATACGCCTCATCGACCGAGACCTTCCCGTTGCGAATGCTTTTGACTTCGCTGCCGCGCAAGACGACGCCGCATTCGATCTCGTCGAGGATCTCGTATTCGTGCGATGCCTTGCGATTGCGGCAGATGACCGCGTTTCTTTTCTTCTCGGCATCAACTTGCTTCGGAGTTTTATGAGTCATGCGCGAGATGGTAGTTGTCGAGCTTCGACATCGGCAAGAAGCGGCGATGAGATGTTCGTCGAGATTGGAGCAGCCATCACTAGCACGACGCGCCAGCGAGTGGTTATTCGAGAGCGACCACTCGTTGGCGCGTCATGCTAACACCGAAGAGACAACATCACTGCACCGTGAAGTTCAGCGTCGTCACGGCGGTCTTCTTGCCGAGTTGATCTTCGACCATCAGTCGCAGGACGTGAGGACCGGAGCTGATCCCTTGCGGGATCGCGAATTCGTAGCTGTGGAAGTAGTCGCGACGATGATTGCGGCAGCGGTCTTCGGACGGAGTGAATGGAATGCTCTCAAGCAGGCGACCTTGAATGCCGCCTTCAAAGACTTCGACGGATGACTTCATCAGCGTCCGGAATTGGCCATCCGATGTCGGCTCGCTTTTGAAGCTCGCCACTTCCGCATACAGCAGCACCGGTTGGCCGGGAGTGAACTCATCGCGTTTGAATCGCTGATAGTTGCCGAAGCTCGTGATCTTGTGGCAGAAGGCAACGTTGTGCAGTTCGAGGCGAGCTTTCTCCTGCAACCGACTGGCCGCAGATCGGAGTTGAGCGATTGTTTCAGTCGCTCGTTCGGCACTGTCTGGCATCCCTTGCACGTCAAAGTAGTTGGCGACGCCCCACAACATCTGCTGCCAAAATTCTTGATCGGCGGCATCAACGCTGGGGACTGGCTGCAAGGCTCGGTCCATTTGGCCAGCGATCAAATGCAGCAGCCGCAGTTGTACGTGCTTCCGTAAGTAGGCTTGTCGTTCGATCTCGGTTTCACCGGGAATCATGGCCGCCGCCTCGGCGGACGTTTGCACGATGAGCCGATCCAAGTCCGGTGACGACGCAAACGGAGCGATCGTCGCGGGCGCACCGTTAGGCAACGGAAATAAGACAGCGTTATTCGCAGACGATTCCGTCAGCAATGTGTTTGTTGCCGGCGCTTGCTGTGGTGGAAAGTGAAAGCCTGGAATCTCCGCTGAGACAAACGGTGGTTGAGCGTTGTACGTGGGTTGAATGTTATTGACCGGCTGAAGGTGATTCGGATTCGAGCCGGCTCCGACCGGTTGCGCCTCGGTCCAACCTTGAGCGTTCGAGAACGTGTTGTCGTTTGATTGAGTAAAACGATTCGCTCCCGGCGCGCGCGGCCAAAGTTCGGGTGAGGCCGCTCCGTTGTTTTGCCAGCCATTGGGATCGCTGTTTTGGCCGCCCGTTTGTGAGGCGAACGATCCCGTATTGGTCGAACTGCCCGGCCATTGTTGCGGTGCGTTGACGTTGTTCGGCGCGAACGGTCTCGAATCATTGCGACCGGTCATGTTCGGCGTTGGGTCGAGCGGCTTAGTTAGTCCACGAAACCGGCTCCAGGGATTCGCGGGATCTCGCAGGCCGTTGGCCGAAGTTTCCGCAGCACCAGCTTGAACAACGCCGCTCTCGACGTTGTCGGATTGCAGGTTGCCGGTCTGGTAGTCTGCGGAAGTCACGTCGAAGTTCGTGTTGCCGCGCGCGTTTGGTTCGGATTGATCGACGAACTGACGAGACGCAGAGGCAGTCGAGTTGAAAGCATCTGCGAGCTCACGACTGCGGTCGCTTGGCGAATCGCGGGGCATTAACTCGCGAGCATCAGGCGGTGCTTGGAATTGGCCAGGACCAGTCATATCGGCCGAATTCGAAATGGCATCTGACCGCCGCTTTGGAACCGGAGCTTCGATCGGCGAACGACTCGCAATACCGAATTGACCGCCACCTAATCGCTTTTGCGGTGGTTCGCGGAGTGTCTTCGTGAAATCATCCGCATCGCCATCGAGTTGCAATCGTGCCGTCGCACTCGCATCCTCGTTCAACGAAAACGGACTGCGTTTCGAGGAAGTATTTGCTTGAGCCGCACCATCAACCGGTTGTTCGGCGACGTCATCGGGCAGCTCAAACGATCGACGTTTTGAACTCGCAATTGGTTCTGTTTTCGCAAAATTTCCCGAAGTCTTGATACCGCTCGTGTTCTGCGCCTTACGAGCACTGCCACGATCCGAAGCGGTCGTTTGTAAGGCCAATTGAGTCGAGTTATCGACCGTTGCCGTTGAGGCGGAAATGGAATTGGCCTCATTACGTAAATCGTTGGCTCCTTCGCGATCACCCTTTTTTTCCAGCCGTTTGGCATCGGCCATTAAGCGATTGACGAACTCGTCTTCGCTTGTCGATGGCTTTGCTCGCCGAGAAAAGAAGTTCCGCGACGGCCCGCTAGCACACCCGACGACAACACAAATCGATAACAGCCAAGCCGCTGACACAAACCGTCGGCCGCTCATGGACGCTTCCTTGCACCACGAAATACGAATTCCGCCGGGCACTCATACCCTGAGCAGGGGCGGGACGGTACTTCGTGGTGAGAAACGTCACAAGACCGATTAGCACGACGCGCAAGCGAGTGGTCATGGCCGGAACCATTCGCTTGCGCGTCATGCTAAGAACGGATTAGAAATGATCCCGATTAGCGCCAGCGAGGGCCATCGATCTCGTCGATCTTCAGCACGTGCTGAGGTCGCGAATAACGGTTCGGGCTTTCCTTGAATTGGTCGCGATTCTCAGCACTGCTGAAGAGGTACAGCTCGCCGTCGAAGTATGCACCGAATTCCGTGCTACCAGGAATCGCTCGATCCGACTTCCACAACACGACCGGATCACAACCCAACAAACGCGGCGCGTACTTCGCCGGATCGGCTTGAAACTCACGGTATTCCTCGGCGTCGTACATCAGATAGACGACCCCTTGATAGACCAGCGCGAAATCAATTTTCCCTTTGCGCCAGACGCGATCTTTGAAGAGCGACACGGGGCTGTAGCGGCCCAAGCCAACGAGCAACTTTTGTTCGACGGGCGGCTTTTGAACGGGCTCGACATTCTTCTGAGGCGGAATTTCTTGTTTGGGAGTCTGATTATCGACCAGAGCTTTTCCCGATGGTTCTTTCTCCACAATTTGCTCTTCAGGCAACGAAGCCGCATCTCCCTTCGGCATCGCGCCGACTTGTTCAGCAACTCGTTGTAATTGAGCCAGATAAGTTCGCTTGTCTCGCGAGCCTTCAAATTTTTCTAGCACCATCCCATCAGGACTGATCACGACGTCCGAGGGCAATGATTTGATGTTGAATTGCTCGACCAACTCCGGATGCTGATCGCTATCGACTAGCACGGCGACGTAATTCCTCGCCAGCGCGTCGCGGACGTCATTGGTATGCAGCACATCCTTTTCCATTTGCCGGCACGGCCCGCACCATGTCGCGTAGAAATGCACAAGGAAAGGTCGGCCCGACTGCTTCGCATTGGCGGCTGCTTGGGCGAAGTTCTTCATCCACGGATCAGGACGGTTGGCACCGACCGCCGAGAAAGTCATGAGAGCCAGCAAGCCGGCCATGACAACCGAGACCCCAAGAATTCGGTTCCGTCCCATCATGTCACCTCACCCGGAGATCGACGGTCAGTGAATGCTGCCGCGTCGTAATCTCTCGTCGTTCATCCCTGACGACTGCGTAAAAAACCTGGCAAGATGCCGCCGCGATCTGCCGATCGTGAGTATCTCGCTTCAACTTCTATCGGCCCAAAGCGGCAGAAAAATCAGGCGAGCCGTTTCTCTTCAGCCGAAGATGCGCAATCCGCTGATGAACTGAAACCGCTTGGCGAATGTAGGCTGATTGGGAATCACCAGTGGATTGGGCCAAACCTATTCCACTCTGCGGCCCCATCGTCATGAGCAGCAGCAAGAAGCTCGTCATGTTCCAGCCGATCGAGCTGATCGACATCGCGATGCGAACCGGTTCGCAAACCGACGGTCTCCAAGAAATTTTGGAGCAGCCGATGTCCTCCGCTCGTGAGCACCGACTCTGGATGGAATTGTAGACCAAACGTTGGCCAGTCAAGGTGCTCTAACCCCATGATTAATCCATCTGCCGTGCGCGCGGTCACTCGCAAGCAGGCAGGGAACATCGCTTCGGAGACGATCAACGAGTGATATCGCGTTGCCATCAACGGATTCGGCAGTCCGGAAAAGATCCGCTCCCCATTGTGTTCGACGAACGACACCCGTCCATGAATCGGTTCGGGCGCGCGAACAACGTCGCCACCCAATGCTGCGGCAATCGTTTGATGCCCCAAGCAGATTCCCAAAATCGGAATCGTCGAACCCAACTGCCTCACAACTTCCAGACAAATCCCCGCTTCGTCGGGGGTACACGGGCCGGGCGAAAGCACAATTGCCTCCGGTTGCATTGCTCTGATTTCCGCGATCGAAATGACATCGTTGCGGACGACAGCGACTTCACAATCCAGCTCACGAAAATAGCGAGCCAAGTTGAACACGAAGCTGTCGTAGTTGTCGATGAGCAAGATCATGGAATCACATTACAAGCCGTGACTTATTTCGAACGGAGTGCTCGCAGCATCCCTTCTGCCTTGTGCAACGTCTCTTCGTACTCGGCCAGCGGATCGGATTGCGCGACGATTCCACCACCCACGGGAAACTGAATCCAACCTCGGCGGATCGTAAAGGTTCGGATCAGGAGGTTGCTGTCTGCGGTGCCGTCAAAGCCCACATAAAACAGGCTGCCGCAATACGGGCCGCGTACAGTCGGTTCTAATTCCGCAATGATCTGCATGGCTCGAACTTTCGGAGCACCGGTGATTGACCCACCCGGAAACGTCGCCTGCAACAAATCCCAAGCGTCATGACGTCGGCCTGCTTGATCGCATCCCAACGAACCGCGAATGACCGACACGAGATGCTGCACCGTTTCATATGTTTCGACCGCACAAAGTTTGGGAACTCGAATTGATCCCGGAGCACAGACTTTCGACAAATCGTTCCGCAACAGATCGACGATCATCACGTTCTCGGCTTGATCCTTCTCGCTCGCACGCAGTTCGTCTTCGGCAAAGAGATCCGCTTCCGGCAGATGCCGTCGGCGACGAGTCCCTTTGATCGGTCGAGTTTCCACCTCACCGTCACGCAGACTCACGAAGCGTTCGGGAGACGCGCTCGCCACAACCCAATCGTCGTGAGCGAAGTATCCCGCAAACGGAGCGGCGTTCCGTTCTCGCAATCGGAGATACAACGCGAGCCCCTCTTCATCCGCCGGAAACAACAACCGCTGCGACAAGTTCACCTGGAAGATGTCCCCCGCGCGGATGTATTCGATCACTCGCTCGACCGCTCGCAGATATTCCTCTTTCGAGAAATTGCTGGTCAGCCCAACAAGTCCCGGCAACGCCACGTTCTTGTAGGACGGGCACTCTTGCCCGCCATATCGCCTGTTGTCTTTTCCATTTTCTTGCTCATTGCCTAGCCCGTTATCAACCATTGGACGGGCAGGAGTGCCCGTCTTACGAATTTGTTTGCCGCTCGATGCGAGCTGCTCAAGCACCGCCGACATCCGCTCCGCCGCGCGCCGCGAACGATCAGCTCCTTCCAACGGAAAGCCATGCGAGATGACCCACGCGCGCCGTTGCAGGTGATCCCACGCAATCACCCAGTCGTAAACACCCACCGCCAACCACGGGAGTTCAAACTCATCAAACGCCGGTCGAGGCAATCGCTCCCACGCACCACCGAGTTCATACGACAGCAGCCCCGCCACCCCACCTTGAAACGGCGGCAGTCCCGAGACAGTCTCCGCTTGAAACCGCTGCGACCAAGCTCGCAATCGCTCAAAGGGATCGACACCAAAAGCGACGCTCTGCCGCTCCTCGAACTCAAATGGATCAGCCGTCAAGAACGAATACCGCCCCAACTCCGGACGCTGCGAGGCACTATCAAACAACACACAGCTTGGCCAATCCGCGAACCGCCGCAATGTCTCCGCGACATCCGGCAACACATCAAGCTCCTGAATCAACGACAACAACATGCGTTATGACACTCAACGATGCGACTTTGAAAAACGACTTCAGTCCTCAATCTCAGGACTTCAGCACGGTTTACTATTTTGGAAATAACTTGAACGACACGAACTTCGCTTCCCGGTACTCAACCACAAGTCCGTTGAGAGGGAAGTAAATGCCGCCAGCAATCGAAGCGTTCAACAATTTGAATCGCAAGGCCAATGAGGCTGGCCCCGAACAATCTCGGCGGCGGCTTGGCTGCGTGTTACAACTCGGTATCTTGATTGAGGGCTTTCCAATGATTCAGTCGTTTTCGTTCGTCATGATCCCCTTGCTCTTGCTGACTGCGGCGAGCACTGCCCTCGCACAGATAAGTGACTTTCAAAAATCGGCTTCGTCGTCAGACGTCAGTCCCGATGACGATAGTCCGAAGTCGCGGCTGAATGTTCCGACGAAGACGCTCGGCGGACGTGAGTTTTGGGGAGATGTCGTACACTTTCATGAATGGCGGATTCAGCAGAACGTTGTGACGAGGCATTATCGACTGTTAGACGGCACTGATACGCGGCGAGCATGGGGCACACGCGAGCAATGTCAGGCAGCACTTGATGAAATCAAGTGTGAACTAAAACTGCCGCGAATGTCTGGCACCGGAGTCATTCTGATTCACGGCATCACACGATCGAGCAAGTCAATGGCCGCGTTTCGTGAGCCGCTCACAAAGGCGGGCTTTCATGTTTTCCCGTTCGACTACCCCAGTACTCGCGTCGAGATCCCCGAATCAGCCGACTATTTGAAGCAAGTGATCGAATCGCTGGAGGGGGTCGAGTCATTGTACATTGTCGCTCACAGCATGGGGGGCATCGTGACGCGGGCCTACATGAGTCAGAAACCCGATGCTCGTATCAAGCGGCTGGTGATGCTCGGCTCACCAAACTCGGGAGCGGAGCTGGCTGACTTGATGAGCGACAAAATGAACTTCGTTTTCAAGCCGATGCTTGGCCCCGCCGGTCAACAATTAGTGACCGATCCCGAAGGCTTGATTGCTCGGCTGCCAATACCGACCTGCGACTTCGCTGTCATCGCCGGTGGTCGAGGTGGCAGCGGTTTTAATCCGCTGATCCCCGGTGACGATGATGGCATTGTCAGCGTCGCGAGCACCCGACTTCCCGGTGCAGTGGACTTCATACAAGTCGAGTCATTGCACCTGCGATTGCTCAGATCACCAGAAGCGATCAGTTCGGCCATTCGATTTCTCGAAACAGGCAAGCTCCGCAAAGAGGGCGATCCACAGCCAATTCTTCGCTGATGGGTGGCCCGATTTT